>NZ_CAJPGQ010000007.1:0-212030 GCF_905339595.1 Burkholderia sp. BCC1977 | reverse complement strand
AGGCCGACGGCCTGCTTTTTTCATGCGCGCCGCGTGCCGCCCGATCGGCGGCCCTCGGTCACAGCGTGTCGAATGCGCGTTGCAGCGCGTCGCGCCCGTGAATCCCGTTCGCGAGCGCGAGCATCAGCAGCACGCGCGCCTTGAACGGGCTCAGCGAGCCGGCGCTCACGAAACCGAGCGCGTCGTCGTTCGCGGCGCCGTTGCGCATCACGTGCCCCGAGCCGACGCGCGACGCACGCACCACGGCGACGCCCGCGTTCACCGCGTCGGCGAGCGCCGCCTGCAGCGTCGCATGGATCGACCCGTTGCCGGTGCCCGCGACGACGAGGCCGCTCACGCCGGCCGCGACGAGCGCGTCGACGGCCGTGCGCGTCACGCCCGCATAGCTCGCGACGACTTCGACCGGCGGCCACGCCGCGGCGATCGCCAGTCGCGCATCGCGCGAGCGCGTCACGCCGCGCGCGAATTCGACGCGACCGTCCTGCACCCAGCCGAGCGCGCCCAGCTCCGGCGACTGGAATGCGTCGACCGCGTAGGTACTCGTCTTCACGACGTCGCGCGCACCGTGGATCCGGTTGTTGAACGCGACGAGCACGCCCTGCCCGCGCGCGGCCGGGTGAGCGGCGACCGTCACCGCGTTCAGCAGGTTCAGCGGACCGTCCGACGACAGCGCCGTGGCCGGCCGCATCGCGGCCGTCAGCACGACCGGCTTGTCGCCGGTCACGACCAGATGCAGCGCGTATGCGGTTTCCTCGAGCGTGTCGGTACCGTGGGTGATCACGATGCCGTCGATCGCCGGATCGGCCATCAGCGCGTCGATGCGCGCGGCGAGCGTATTCCACAGCGGCAGCGCGAGATCCTTGCTGTCGATGCTGGCAACCTGCTCGGCGTCGATGCGCGCGACCGACGCGAGCGCCGGCACCGCGTCGACCAGGAAATTGACGCCGAGCGCGCCGGCCTGATAGCCGGCCGTGCTGGCGGCGTCCGGCGCGGCGCCGGCGATCGTGCCGCCGGTGGCGAGGACGGCGATGCGCGGCAGGGCCGGCGCGGACGAAGATGAAGCGGGATTCGGAGTATTCATGGCCGCGATTGTAATGGCTCGCGGCCGGCATCCGGTAGGTTCCGCGCGTGCGACCGGAGCGGGATGGCGCGCATCATGGTTTGTCCCGATCGCCGCCGTGCGCGCGCCGTCAACGGCCACGCCGCCCGCCGCGTTATAGGAATGCCGTTTTGGTGTTTTCACATTGATTTGCCATAATCGGAGCGCGCGGTGCGATGTGGCCCTGTTCCCGTTGCGCCGGGCTTCGTGACGGCGTCGATATAAAACGCAATTCACCCCATGGGAGTGTCGAAATGAAAATCCAATCGCTCGTAGCCGCGGTGCTTCTCGGCGGCATGCTGGCTTCCCCCGCTTTCGCGGCGAACAGCCAGCAGGACAAGATGAAGGCCTGTAACACCCAGGCTTCCGGCAAGACGGGCGACGAACGCAAGGCGTTCATGAAGGACTGCCTGTCGGCCAAGCCCGCGAAGAAGATGTCGCAGCAGGAAAAGATGAAGGCCTGCAACACCCAGGCCGCCGACAAGAAGGGCGACGACCGCAAGGCGTTCATGAAGAGCTGCCTGAGCAGCCAGCCGGCCGCCTGAGTTCCGGCGCTCCCGCGCGAATGCCGCGCACCGCTTCGGCGGGCGCGGCATTTTTGTTTTCGTTGCACGCGCATCGACGCGTGCGACGACGCCGGATGCGTCGCCGCACCGGCCGGCCGACGGCACCGTCGCTGCCGCCGTCGCGACGTGCTCCGCGGCCTTCCCGCCCCGCTTCCCCTGCACGTCGTACAAATGCCGCCACATGGTGCGGCAATTCGCCGCGATTTCTTCTATGATGGCTGCAACGCGGCCCATCCAAGTACAAGAAGCGCCATCGGGCCGCCCTCGAGACGGACGCGCACGCCGCGTCAAACGGAGGCATGGATGGCATGGAGACAACACCGCTGGTTCCGCCGCTGGCTGATCGTGATCGTGTTCTGGGCCGTACCCGTCGCGATCGTCGCCGTGCGCGAGATCCGCGAGGAAATGGCGTACAACAAGGCCGACCTGCAACTCGCGCTGACCACCTGGCAGCTCACCGATGCGCAGCAGGCGGCAGGCGCCGCCGCGAAGTGCCACGGCGATCCTGACGCGGCGCGCGCGGCCGGCTGCCCGGCCGACGTGCTGGCCGCCAACGCGGCACGCCAGCAGGCGGCCCGCGACGAATACGTGGTGCGCCGCAATACGCTCGCCGGTTATCTGTGGCACGCGTTCGTCGGCTACTGGGTCGTGCCGGCCGCGTTCCTGTTCGCGTGCGGGGTCGTGATCGCGCTGATCCGCCGCGCGCTGCGGCGTCCGCCAATCAAGCCGCCGACTCCGCCTACTCCACCTACTCCGCCGGCGCCGCCCGTCACGCACTGACGCGCAACACCTGGCCCTTTCCCGCCTGCCCCGGCCGGCCGCGCGAGGTATCGCCGTGTGCGCGCCGGTGCGTCCGTTGGCACGCCGCGACACCCCCAAACGATTTGACGCTTTTTCACGCCGGAACGAAAAGAGGCTGTAATCCGCTGTGATATAACTGCCGACGTGATCCGCTCCGTGAGCGAGACTCACTCCGAACGTCATCCGATGGAGAAGAACGATGCAAAAACGGAACCTTGTGCTGAAAGCCGCCGCTGCGCTCATCGTCGGCAGCCTTGCGCTCACCGGTTGCACCACCACCCCCGACAAGCCCGACAATGCCGCGACCAACGCGTCGAAGCGTCAGGCAATCGATTCGAGCGTCGACGCCACGCTGTCGCGCATGTATTCCACGGTCAAGGGTTCGCGCGAGCTCGTCGCGAAGTCGCGCGGCGTGCTCGTGTTCCCGGACGTGCTGCAGGCCGGCTTCATCGTCGGCGGCCAGTCCGGCAACGGCGCGCTGCGCGTCGGCGGCAGCACCGTCGGCTACTACAACACGTCGTCGCTGTCGGTCGGCCTGCAGGCCGGCGCGCAGTCGAAGGCGATCGTGTTCCTGTTCATGACGCAGGAAGCGCTCGACGAATTCCGCGGCTCGGACGGCTGGGCAGCCGGCGCCGGCGCATCGGTCGCGCTCGTGAAGATGGGTGCGAACGGCGCGGTCGACACGACCACGGCCACCGCGCCGGTCCAGGTCATCGTGCTGACCAATGCCGGCCTGATGGGCGACGTGTCGATCAACGGCACGAAGGTCACGAAGCTGAAGATCTGACGCCGCGGCGTCCTCGCCCGTGCGCGTCGCGCGCGGGCGATGCACAAACGGCGATGTCCTGGCGGGCATCGCCGTTTTTTTTCCGCGCGCCGCGCGTCAGGTCGTCGAGTCGATCACCTTGAAGCGCGAGCGCTTCTGCGCGCGAATCAGCGACTGGTACACGTCGACATACTGCTGCGCCATCCGCCGCGACGTGAAGCGCGCCTCGAAGCGCTGCCGCACGCGCGCGCGCGGCAGCAGGTGCAGCCGGTTCACGGCGGCCACCGCGCTGATCTCGTCCTCGACGATGAAGCCCGACACGCCCTCGTCGATGACTTCCGGCACCGCGCCGCGATTGAACGCGATCACCGGCGTGCCGCACGACATCGCCTCGATCATCACCAGCCCGAACGGCTCCGGCCAGTCGATCGGAAACAGCAGCGCATGCGCGCCCGACAGGAATTCAGCCTTCTGGTGGTCGGCGATCTCGCCGATGAATTCGACGTGCGGCAGCGCGAACAGCGGTTTGATCTCCCGTTCGAAGTATTCCTGGTCCGCCGCGTCGATCTTCGCGGCGATCCGGATCGGCAGCCCGCACTGGCGGGCGATGCGGATCGCCGTGTCGACCCGCTTCTCCGGCGAGATGCGGCCGAGGAACGCGAGATAGCGCGGCTCGACGGGCTGCGGCAGGTACAGCGTGTCGGGCAGCCCGTGATACACGGTCGTCAGCCATTTCGCCTGCGGCAGCGGCTGGCGCTGCGAATTCGAGATCGAGATCACCGGCGCGGTGTTGAACGTGTCGAACACCGGCTGCTGCTCGGGCAGGTCGAGCCGGCCGTGCAGCGTCGTCACGAACGGCGTGTCCTGCCGGTTGAAGACCGAAAACGAGTAGTAGTCCATGTGGAAATGGAGCACGTCGAAGTCCTTCGCGCGGCGCGCGACCGTCTCCATCAGCAGCATGTGCGGCGCGACGCGGTCGCGGATCGACGAGTCGAGCCGCAGCGCACGCGGCCACACCGGTTCGAGCCTGGCCCGGGTCGTCGAATCGCCGCTGGCGAACAGCGTCACGTCATGGCCGAGGTCGACGAGCGCCTCGGTGATGTAGGACACGACGCGCTCCGTGCCGCCGTAGAGCTTCGGCGGCACGGATTCGGTCAGCGGGGCGATCTGGGCAATTCTCATGGTCCACGTCTCCTGTGTCCTCGGTCGGCCGGCACGGCGGCTGGCACACATCCCGCTCCGTGCGGCGCGCAGCCGGATATCTCATTATTATTCGCGATCCCGATGCCCGGAAGCACCGGTCTTTCATTTTATGGGGGTTGTTACAGACAGGATACATTCGCGCTCGGCGCCGCCTGTACCGCTTCGGCGCGGCCGGACCGGCGCGACGGGCTACCGGCGACGGGCTACCGGCGTCATGCCGCCGACGCCCCCTCACGCACACCGCCCCCCGCCGGTCAGCGCGACGGCCACTTCCACGGCGGCAGGTCGCGCGTGTCCGCATCGACGAGCACGGTCGCGCCGAGCTGCTTGTCGAGCACCAGCGACTCGCAGCCGGCCTCGCGTTCGAGCGTCGCGATGAGCCGGGCCGCGTGCGACACGACCAGCACCTGCGAACGCTGCGCGGCCTGTGCGATCAGGCGGCCGAGCGCCGGCAGCAGATCGGGGTGCAGGCTCGTCTCCGGTTCGTTCAGCACCATCAGCGCGGGCGGCCGCGGCGTCAGCAGCGCGGCCGCGAGCAGCAGGTAGCGCAGCGTGCCATCCGACAGTTCGGCAGCCGACAACGGGCGCAACAGCCCAGGCTGGCGCATCAGCACGTCGAAGCGGCCGCGCCCGCCCGGATTGTCGATGTCGATCGAGGCACCGGGGAACGCGTCGTCGATCGCCGCATCGAGCGCGGCGGCATCCCCGATCTCGCGGATCGTCTGCAGCGCGGCGGCCAGGTCGGCACCGTCGTCCGCCAGCACCGGCGTGTGGGTGCCGATGTGCGACTGGCGGGCCGGCGCCTGCGCGTCGGTGCGGAAATGATCGTAGAAGCGCCACGACCGGATCCGTTCGCGCACCGCGATCATCTCCGGTGCACCGACCGGATCGGCGAACTCGGTCATCATGCTGTCGAAGCTCGCGACCGGTTGCGGCACCGTGTGCCAGTCGCCCGACCCGCTGCGCGCGCGAATCTGCGCGCCCTGCCGGTCGACCAGGAGCGTCGACGGACGCAGCAGCGCGCCGCCCCAGATGCATTCGCGCTTCACGACGGGATCGAGACGAAACATCGACGCGTCGTTCTTCACCGGCAGGCCGAGATCGATCGCGTAACCGAAATCGTCGCACGCGAAACCGAGCTTGAGGCTCACCGGCCCGTTGCGCACCGTGCCGGTCACCGGCGTGTCGCCGCTCAGCATCGAACGCGAAAAGCGCTCGGGGCCGGCCCACAGCGTCGACGGCAGCCCGCCTTCGCGCGCGAGCGACGGAATCACGCGCCCCTGCGCGGTGTCGGCCAGCAACCGCAGCGCGCGGTACACGCTCGACTTGCCGCTGCCGTTCGGCCCCGTGACGACGGTGAGTGCCGCGAGCGGCACGATCAGCTCGCGCAGCGAGCGGTAGTTGGCGATGGCGAGCGTCTTCAGCGCGGTCATGGGCGGGAAATGGCAGCGGGAAATAGCAGCAGGAAATGGCAGCAGGAACTGGCAACGGATACCGGCGCGCGTTCAGCGGCCGTCGGTGGCCTTCGGATCGGCCGCGGTGTTGGCCGCCGTGCTGGCGGCGGGCGGCCGCGCATGCGGCCGATCGGGACTCGGCTCGTCCAGCGCCGATTCGTGCGGATACAGCTCCATCCGGCTGCGCGGCAGGCATTGAGGAAACCGCGCCTGCAGGTACGCGATCAAGCCCTCGCGAACGCGGCAGCGCAGATCCCAGCACGCCGACGAATCGACCGCGCTGACGAGCGCGCGCAACTGCATCGTGCGCTCGGTCGCGTCGGTCACCTGCAGCACCTGCACGCGGCCATCCCACTCGGGCGCCGCATGGACGAGCCGCGCGAGCTCCTCGCGCAGCGGCGCGAGCGGCGTGCGGTAGTCGACCGACAGGTACACCGTGCCGATGATCTCCGAGCTGCTGCGCGTCCAGTTCGTGAACGGGTTTTCGATGATCCACTGCAGCGGGACGACCAGCCGGCGCTGATCCCACAGCCGCACCGACACGAACGAGCCGGTGATTTCCTCGATACGGCCCCACTCGCCCTGGATCACGACGACGTCGTCGAGCCGGATAGGCTGCGTGAGCGCGATCTGCAGCCCGGCGATCAGGTTGCCGAGCACCGGCCGCGCGGCAATACCGGCGACCAGCCCCGCGACGCCGGCCGACGCCAGCAGGCTCGCGCCGACCTGGCGCACGTTCGGGAACGTCATCAGGGCCGCGCCCGTGCCGATGACCACGATCAGCACCATGACGGTCCGCACGAGCACCCTGGCCTGCGTATGGACGCGCCGCGCCTGGAGGTTGTCGGCCGTATCCAGCGGATGGGCCTGGATGATCGCGTCGCCGACGCCGGCCGCGAGCCGCACCAGCAGCCAGGTCAGCGACACGATGGAGCCGACCGCGGCCGCGGTGCGCATCCCGCGCACGAACGACATGCCTTCGTCCGCCTGGAGCCACAGGAACTCGAGCACGAGCAGCGCGAGCGTGACGAGCGACGATTTGTCGATGTAGCGCAGGATCACGCTCATCAGCGGATACGGCTGCGCGATGCGCTTGACGATGTGTGCGCCGAGACGGTGCACGATCACGACGACCAGCACGACGATGACCGACACGATCAGCGTGCCGAGCCACGAATGCAACGGCGCATCGGCGATGCGCTGCAATTCCTCGATTGAAATCATCGGCGCCCGGGATGCTTCGGTTATGAGGCGCGGCGGCCTCGTCCTGGATGCGTCGGCGACGTCCGGGCGACGCGCGCGCCCGGACCCGGCGTCAGATCAGTTGCCGCTCCTGCAGGGAAACGCCTTGCCGAGACCGAGCGACACCGCGGTGCTCGCGTTGTAGTCGGCCAGCTTCGGGTTCTCCGCGATGTACTTGCGCACCGCGTCGGTCATCTGCTGCGCCCGGATGTCCGGCGGCAGGCAGAAATACTGCCCGACGCGCGGCCCGGTCGTGCCGCCGATCGCATCGATCGTGTTGTAGACGCCATCGGCGGCGCCTTCGATGTAGGCCGCGCACGACGCCCGCGACTTGACGTCCGTCTTCGCGCACAGCCGGTCGAGATCCGCGCCCGTGAAAGCCGCCGCCGACAACGGCACGGCAAACGCCGCGGCACAAAACATAGCCCGCAACATGGTGTTCCTTATGTCAATGCGGCCCCGGGCCGCTTGCTGCGCTGACCGGCGCGGCGGCCGGACGCCCGCTGCCGGCCGGGTTCCGGCCGGGCGGGCGCTGCGCCACCGCGCCGAAACCGTCATTTTGCACTCTTTTGGGCATCTGCCGGCGCCGACGCGCCGACGCGCACCGTCCGCTTGCTCAGGATGTCGATCGCGTCCGGTGCCTTGTAGTGCTTCGCGAACTCGAGCGCGGTGATGCCGAGCTGGTTCTTCACCTGCGGATCGGCACCCTGGTCGAGCAGCAGGTTGACCGTCGTCGCGTGGTTGCCGCGGGCGGCCATCATCAGCGGCGTCGTGCCGTTCGGCGACGCGGTGTCGATATACGCGTCATGGTCGAGCAGGACCTTGACGACTTCGTCCTGGCCGTTGGTCGCCGCGTAGTGCAGCGGCGCCCAGCCCTTCTTGCTGACTTCCGCACCCTTGTCGATCAGCAGCTTGACGAGCCCGACGTCGCCGTTCAGCGACGCAAGCATCAGCGCGTTCTCGCCGGCCTTGTCTTCCTTCTCGAGGTCGACGTTCGGCGTCGTGGCGATCGCCGCGGCAACCTTGTCGGACTTCTCGCGCGCGGCGATCACCAGGATCGGGTCGCCGTTCGGCGCGAGCGTGTTCGGATCGAGCTTGCCGCTCTTGAGCTGCTTGCCGATGTCGGCGATGTCGTCGAACTTGACCGCCTTGACGATCGCGTCGAGCGACTCGGCATGCGCGCCGGCGGCGGCAAACAGGCCGCTCGCGACGAGCGCGGCGGCGACGAGTGCACGCTTGGGCAGGTATGTGATCGGCTTCGTCATTGTTGTGGGCTCCTTCCCTGGGTTGTCGGCTGGCCGCGCTTCGTTAGCGGGCGATCTTGAACAGCCGGAAAAAGTTCTGGGTCGTCGCATCGGCCAGCGCCTCGACGGGGACGCCGCGCTCGGATGCGATAAAGCGTCCGACATGGCTGACGTACGCAGGTTCATTCGGCTTGCCGCGATAGGGCACCGGCGCGAGGTACGGCGAGTCGGTTTCGATCAGCAGCCGCTCGAGCGGCACGCGCCGCGCGACGTCCTGCACGTCGGTCGCGTTCTTGAACGTGACGATGCCCGACAGCGAGATATGGAAGTTCAGCGCGAGCGCCTGCTCGGCGACGGGCCACGGCTCGGTGAAGCAGTGCATCACGCCACCCGGCACGTCCGCGCGCTCCTCGGCCATGATCCGCAGCGTGTCTTCCGACGACGAGCGCGTATGGATGATCAGCGGCTTCATCGTCGCGGTCGCCGCGCGGATGTGCGTGCGAAAGCGTTCGCGCTGCCATTCCATGTCGGCGATCGAGCGGCCTTCGAGGCGGTAGTAGTCGAGGCCCGTCTCGCCGATCGCGACGACCTTCGGGTGCGCGGCCAGCTCGATCAGTTCCGCGAGCGTCGGCTCCCGTGCGTCCTCGTGATCCGGATGCACGCCGACCGACGCGTAGACGTTGTCGTGCGCCTGCGCGATCGCGAGCACGTCGGGCAGCGTCTCGAAGTCGACCGACACGCACAGCGCGTGCGTGACGTCGTGCTCGCGCATGTTCTCCAGCACGGCCGGCAGGCGGTCGGCGAGACCCTTGAAATTGATGTGGCAGTGAGAATCGACGAACATCGTGTTTCCTGAATACGTAAGACGGGCGCTCATGCGCTCGCCGGCAATCGTTTCCCCACCTCAGGGAAACAATACCCGCTCACGCGAACATTTCCCGATAACCGAGAAACAGTTCCTCGAATACGAGCCGGGCATTGAGCGGATGGTTCTCGACCGTCCGCTGGCGCGTCACGGCCTTCATGAAGCGCGCGAACGCGTTCGCGTCGACGCCTTCCGCGCAGCGCGCGAGCGCGGCCGCCTGCATCGGGAAGTAGCGCGGCGCGCCCGCCATCCGCTGCGCGAGCAGATCGTACAGCCAGCGCTGCAGCCAGCCGAGCACCAGCGGCACCGGCAGCTTCTGCAGCGTCTCGCCGCACGCGAACGGATCGCACGCGGCGCCGGCCGCGAGCTGGCCGAGCGTGAAATCGCGCAGCGGGCGGTTCTCGTCGCTCGCGAGCGCCAGCGCGGCGAGCGGCGCGCCGCCGGCTTCGGCGAGCAGCGCGCGCGCATCGTCGACACCCTGCGCCGCGAGCCACGCCGCGGCCGCGTCGGGCGCCGGCACGGTCATCGGCCACTGCCGGCAGCGGCTGATGATGGTCGGCAGCAGCCGGTCGATGCGCGCCGACACCAGCAGGAACACGACGCCGGACGGCGGCTCCTCCAGCGTCTTCAGCAGCGCGTTCGACGCGGCGACGTTCAGCGCCTCGGCCGGGTACAGCACGACGACGCGCGCGCCGCCGCGGTGCGAACCGACCCCGCAGAAATCGAGCAGCGCACGCACCTGCTCGATCTTGATTTCCTTGCTCGGCGTGCGCGTCTTCTTGCCGCCCTCGTCCGCGTCGGCCGGCTTTGCGTCGTCGGCGGCACCCGGCGCTTCACCCGCGAGCACCTCGGGCAGCACGATCCGGTAGTCCGGATGGTTGCCCTGCGCGAACCACGTGCAGGCCGCGCAAGTGCCGCACGGCTCGCCGTTCGGCCGCGGCGCTTCGCACAGGAAGCCCTGCGCGAGATGCTGCGCGAACTGCAGCTTGCCGATCCCGGCCTGGCCGTGCAGCAGCAGCGCATGCGGCCACTGCGCGCGCAGTTGCTGCAGGCGGTTCCAGTCGTCGGTCTGCCACGGATAGATCATGTGGTGCGTTCCTTCGTGTTACAGCGCGGCGAGCACGCGTTCGAGCTGCTGGCGGATCTCGGGAATCGTCTGCGTCGCGTCGACGATCGCGAAGCGATGCGGCGCCTCTTCCGCGCGCCGCAGGTATTCGCCGCGGGTGCGCGAGAAAAACGCGTCCGACTCGCTTTCGAACTTGTCGGGCATGCGCGCGGCGCCGCGGCGCTCGCTCGCCACCTGCGGCGCGACGTCGAACAGCACCGTCAGGTCCGGCTGGAAACCGCCCTGCACCCAGCGCTCGAGCGTCTCGAGCTTGTCGCGCGGCAGCCCGCGGCCGCCGCCCTGGTACGCGAACGTCGCGTCGGTGAAGCGGTCGGACACGACCCAGTCGCCGCGCGCGAGCGCGGGCTCGATCACCAGCGCGAGGTGCTCGCGGCGCGCGGCGAACATCAGCAGCGCCTCGGTCTCGAGATCCATCGGCTGGTTCAGCAGGATCTCGCGCAGCTTCTCGCCGAGCTGCGTGCCGCCCGGCTCGCGGGTGACGACGACCTGCCGGCCGCTCGCGGCCAGCCTGGCCTGGAGGCGTTCGCAGAACCATTGCAGGTGGGTGGTCTTCCCCGCCCCGTCGATGCCTTCGAACGTGATGAATTTACCGCTCGCCATTATTGACCTCGTATGTACTTGTCCACGGCCTTGTTGTGATCGCCGAGCGTGTCCGAGAACACGCTCGTGCCGTCGCCCTTCG
Source organism: Burkholderia sp. BCC1977 (assembly GCF_905339595.1). Classification (NCBI taxonomy): domain Bacteria; kingdom Pseudomonadati; phylum Pseudomonadota; class Betaproteobacteria; order Burkholderiales; family Burkholderiaceae; genus Burkholderia; species Burkholderia sp. BCC1977. The sequence continues at coordinate 200,982 of NZ_CAJPGQ010000007.1, read as the reverse complement.
CGACGAAATAGAGCGCGCTCGTCGGAGCCGGGTTGATCGCCGCCTGCAGCGAGGCGACGCCCGGCAGCGCGATCGGCGTCGGCGGCAGCCCGCGGCGCGTATAGGTATTGTAGGGAGTGTCGGCCTGCAGGTCGCGCTTGCGCAGGCGGCCGTCGTACGCGTCGCCGAGACCGTAGATCACCGACGGATCGGTCTGCAGCGGCATCCCGATGCGCAGCCGGTTCGCGAACACGGCCGCGACGAACGCGCGATCGGCCGCGTGGCCCGTTTCCTTTTCGACGATCGACGCGATCGTCAGCGCTTCGTAAGGCGTCTTGTACGGCAGCCCCGGCACGCGCGCGGCCCACGCTTCGTCGAGGCGCGTCTGCATCAGGTGGTACGCGCGCCGGTAGATGTTCAGGTCGCTCGTGCCCTTGTCGAACAGGTAGGTGTCGGGGAAGAACAGCCCCTCGCCGCTGCCGCGCTGGATCGTGTTGTCCGGTGCGCCGATCGCGCGCAGCAGCTCGGCGTCGCTCATGCCCGCCGTCGCGTGCGCGAGATCGGGATTGCCGTCGAGTTCCGCGCGCATCCGCTTGAAGGTCCAGCCCTCGATCACGGTTGCGACGTATTCGTTCACGTCGCCGCGCGCGATCTTCTGCAGCACGTCGTACGGCGTGATGCCGGTCTTGAATTCGTAGTTGCCGGACTTGAGCCGGCTCGACAGCCCGAGCAGGCGCGTCATCGCGACGAAGCCGAGCGGCTCGACCGGCACGCCGCCGCGCTTGAGCTGCAGCGCGACGCTCTTCACGCTGCTGCGCGGCTTGATCGTGACGTCGAGCGTTGCGGCGCCCAGCAGCAGCGGCCGGGTCGCCCAGTAATACCCGCCGCCCGCGCCGGCAGCGGCCACAACGACGGCCAGCGCCACGACCGTCGCGGCGCATTTCTTCAGTAGGGACATGGAAACGAGACTCAGGTAAGACCCATATAATACTTGCTCGCCTTCGTCAAAGTCAGGGTTGACTGTTCCCTCATTCCATGAGCACACCGTTCGCTTCACCGGCTGCCCAGCCGGCATCCGTCTCGCTCCCCGTTTTCCCTCGCCCGTCCGCCGCCGATTTCGACGCGCCGGGCGCCTGCATGCCGCTTGCGCAGTTCGGCGTGATCGACGTGGCCGGCGACGACGCCGCGACGTTCCTGCACAGCCAGCTCACCAACGACATCGAGCATCTCGATGCCGCGAGCGCGCGCCTGTCCGGCTATTGCTCGCCGAAGGGCCGCCTGCTCGCGTCGTTCCTCGCCTGGCGCGCCGGTCACGGCGTGCGCCTGCTGGTCTCGAAGGACGTCCAGGCCGCCGTGCAGAAACGGCTGTCGATGTTCGTGCTGCGCGCGAAGGCGAAGCTGACGGACGCGAGCGATTCGCTCGCGGTGGTCGGCTTCGCGGGCGACGTGCGCGAGGCGCTGTCGGGCATCTTCGACGCGCTGCCGGACGGCGTGCACGTGAAGGTCGACGGCCCGGCCGGGACGCTGATCCGCGTGCCGGACGCCGCCGGCCGCAAGCGCTACCTGTGGATCGGGCCGCGCGCGGAAGTCGACGCGCGTCTCGCCGCGCTCGCCGGCACGCTGCCGGTCGTGTCGCCGGCCGTCTGGGACTGGCTCGACGTGCGCGCGGGCGAGCCGCGCATCACGCAGCCGGCCGTCGAACAATTCGTGCCGCAGATGGTCAACTTCGACGTGATCGGCGCCGTTAACTTCAGGAAGGGGTGCTACCCGGGCCAGGAAATCGTCGCACGCAGCCAGTACCGCGGGACGATCAAGCGCCGTACCGCGCTCGCGCACGTCGCCGGCGAGACCGACACCGTGCATGCCGGCGTCGAACTGTTCCACAGCGACGACCCGGGCCAGCCGTGCGGGATGATCGTCAACGCGGCGGCCGCGCCCGCGGGCGGCGTCGACGCGCTGGTCGAGATCAAGCTGGCCGCGCTCGACTGCGGCACGGTGCACCTCGGTTCGGCCGACGGTCCGGCGCTCGCGTTCGACGCGCTGCCGTACGCGTGGCCGACCGAAGCGTGACGCACTGACAACCCGTTCGCACGCCGGTTCGCACAATGCAGCCGGCGCCCGATGTTTCCTGCGAGAGATTCGCCCGATGTGTCTGATTGCCTTTGACTGGCAGCCCGATGCCGCCGCCGGTCCCGTCTTTACCCTGACCGCCAACCGCGACGAATTCTTTCGCCGTACGAGTGCGCCGCTTTCGTGGTGGGAAGATGTGCCGGGCGTGCTCGCCGGCCGCGATCTCGAAGCGGGCGGCACGTGGCTCGGCGTGTCGCGCGACGGCCGCTTCGCGGCGCTGACCAATTACCGCGCGCCGTTCGACATTCGTGCGGGCGCGCCGACCCGCGGCAAGCTCGTGTCCGATTTCCTCCGCGGCCCGTCCGTCGCGCCGCTCGACTATCTCGGCGAACTGGCCGAGCACGCGGCCGTCTACAACGGCTTCAACCTGCTGGTCGGCAACTGGAAGCGGCGCGAACTCGCATGGTTCTGCAATCGCCCGGCCGAAGGCGAAACCGGCGTCGCCGCGCCGGTCGCGATCGGCGCCGGCGTGCATGCGCTGTCGAATGCCCGGCTCGATACGCCCTGGCCGAAAGTCGTGCGCAAGCGCGCGGAACTCGGCACGCTGCTGACCGACAACCCGACTCCGTCGCTTGACGAGTTGATCGAGCTGATGCGCGATCCGCACGTCGCGGACGACGACGCGCTGCCGCACACCGGCATTCCGATCGAGCGCGAGCGTGCGCTGTCGGCCGCATTCATCGAGACGCCCGAGTACGGCACGCGCGGCACGACCGCGCTGCGCGTGACGATGAAGGAAGGCGTGCGATTGACGGTCGACATCAAGGAACGCTGCGACGACGACGGCTCGCACCGCACCGTCCGCCCGGGCAGTTTCGAGCGCGCGTTCACGTTCGACCTCGACGCGACGCAGCCGCGCTGAGCCTGCCGCGCGTGCGGCGCCGGGGCGCTACGGCGCGCGCGCCATCTCGACGTGCGGCACGCCGATTTCGACGAACGGTTCGCCGATCGCCGTGAAGCCGTGCCGCACGTAGAACGCCACCGCGGCATCCTGCGCGTAGAGGCGCACGACCGGCTCGCCGCGATGCCGCGCCGCGTCCAGCAGCGCGTGCAACACGGCCGATCCGGCGCCCTGCCGGCGCGCGTCGGCCAGCACCGCGACGCGGCCGATCGTGCCGGTGCGCAGCAGCCGCCCCGTCGCGACGGCGCGGCGTGCGCCGGTCGCCGCCTCGACCCGGTAGGCAACCGCGTGCAGCGACAGCGGATCCTCGTCGTCCAGTTCCCATTCCGGCGGAATCCGCTGCTCGCGCACGAACACCGCATCGCGAATCCGTGCGGCATCGCCGCCCAGCACGGCCCAGTCGCCCGTTTCCACCCAGCCGTCGGTCATCGCTTCCTCCGCGCGGCGCCGGGCGCCGCCGCCGTCACATGTCGTCAAGCGTCGTCGAATGCGGCCCTGAGCGCCGCCACCGCGTCGGCATGCGCGGCCCGCACCTCCGGCACGTAGCCGCCCATCTTGAAGAACTCGTGGATCATCCCCGGATAGCAGACCAGCGTAACCGTATTGCCGGCCGCACGCAGCTTGTCCGCGTACGCGGCGCCCTCGTCGCTCAGCGGATCGTATTCGGCCGTCGCGATCCAGGCCGCCGCGACCCCGGCGAACGACGGCGCGTCGCGCGTGCCGTCGAGCGGCGCGAAGCGCCAGTCGTCGCGGTCGGACCGATCGCGCACGTATTGCGTGAAGAACCACTGGATCGTGTCCTGCGTCAGCAGGTAGCCGTTCGCGAGCCGTCCGTGCGATTCGGTGTCCTGGTGGCCCGTCACGCCCGGATAGATCAGCATCTGCAACGCCAGGTCAATGCCCGCGTCGCGCGCGAGCACCGCGCAGACGGTCGCGAGCGTGCCACCCGCGCTGTCGCCGCCGACCGCGAGCCGCGTCGCATCGAGGCCGAATGCGGCGGCCTCGCGATGCAGCCAGCGCAATGCGTCGTCGGCGTCGTTCACCGCGGTCGGGAACCGGTGTTCGGGCGCAAGCCGGTAGTCGACCGACAGCACCGCGCACTGCGCGTCGCGCGCGAACATCCGGCACAGCGCGTCGTGCGTGGCGACGCTGCCGACCGTGAAGCCGCCGCCGTGGTAATACACGAGCGCCGGCAGCGGTTCGGCGAGGCTCGGCTCGACCGGCAGGTACAGCCGCGCGCCGATCGTGCGGCCGTCGCGCGTCGGCACGACGCAGGCCTCGACCGCATGCATCGGCGCCGGTGCGACGTCGAGGATCGGCGCGCTCTTCTCGTACGCGGCGCGCGCCTGCTGCGGCGTCTGATGGTGATAGGACGGGCGTTTTGCCCGCTCGACCATGTCGAGCACCTGGGCGATCTTCGGATTCAGCGGCATCGGTGAGGACGGCGCGTGCGGCGCCGTGAGCGGACAAGCGTCACATGATGCCACGCGCGGGTCAGACGAGCTGCACGAGCTGCTTGCCGAAATTGCGGCCCTTCAGGAGCCCGAGGAACGCGTCCGGCGCCCGCTCGAGCCCGTATGCGATCGTCTCGCGGTAATGCAGCTGCTTCGTCGCGACGAGTTCGCTCAATTCGGCCAGCGCGGGCGGCCACGCGTCGGGATGCTCGAACACGATGAAGCCCTGCATCGTCAGCCGCGAGCGCAGGATCAGGCCCGGATTCGCGAGCGGTGCGGGCACGCCGTCGTAGCCGGCGATCATCCCGCACACGGCGATCCGGCCGAACGCGTTCATCCGCGCCATCGTCGTGTCGAGCACCGCGCCGCCGACGTTCTCGAAACAGCCGTCGACGCCGTCCGGCGTCGCGGCGGCCAGGTCGTCGGCCAGCCGGCCGGCCTTGTAGTCGACGCACGCGTCGAAGCCGAGCGTGTCGACCACATAGCGGCACTTGTCGGGGCCGCCCGCGATACCGACCGCGCGGCATCCGGCGCGTTTCGCGAGCTGGCCGACGACGCTGCCGACCGCGCCGCTCGCCGCGCTGACGACGACCGTTTCGCCGGCCTTCGGCGCGATGATCCGGTTCAGCCCGACCCACGCGGTCACGCCGGGCATGCCGGTCACGCCGAGCCACGCGGACAGCGGCACCCGCGACGTGTCGACCTTGCGCAGCCCGCTGCCGTCCGACGTGCCGTATTCCTGCCAGCCGAACTGGCCGACCACGTGCTCGCCGACCGCGAAATCCGGGTGCTGCGACTCGACCACTTCACCCGCCGTGCCGCCGATCATCACTTCGTTCAACGGCTGCGGCACCGCGTACGACTTCGCGTCGTTCATGCGTCCGCGCATGTACGGATCGAGCGACAGGAAATGGTTGCGGACCCGCAGCTCGCCGTCGGCGAGCGGCACCAGCGCCGTTTCGACGAGCCGAAAGTTGTCGGCGCTCGCGGCGCCTTGCGGGCGCGACACGAGCAGGATCTGGCGGTTGACCGTGTTCATTGCTGCCTCCTTGGCTTCATTCGCACCGTATCACCGTCCCTATCGCCGTCCCGTCGCGCATCCGTGCCGCAAAGCAAAACGGCCCTGCCGGTGACCGGGCAGGGCCGCGCGTTCCGGCGCTCAGGCGTCGCTCGGGCCGGGCTGGGCATCCGGCGCCGTGCGCGTGCGTTGCCGCTTGATGTCGCGGCCCACCGCGAGCCGCCGCATGTACTTGAACGTGCCGAGCGCCTTCGCGACGAAATTGCCGTCGCTGTCGCGCACTTCGCCTTCGCAGTACGCCATCGTCGTCGAACGATGCATCACGCGACCGTACGCGCGCAACTCGCCGCGCCCCGGCTGCATGAAGTTCACCTTCATCTCAACCGTGACGACGCCGACGCCGTCGTCGGTCAGGCTGCGCGCGGCCATCGCGAGCGCGATGTCCGACAGCGTCATCGTCACGCCGCCGTGCGCGATGCTCCACGTGTTCATGTGCCGCTCGTCGAGCGGCAGCACGATCTCGCTCGCACCGTCCTTCGCGGAGATCAACCGCACGCCGAGCAGATCGACGAACGGACTTTCGATCGACGGGCCGTCCGTCGGGGAGGCCGCGTCGCTCATCGTGCGCTGTCGGACAGGTAGTCGACGCACTGGCGCGATTCAGCCACTGCCACGACGAATTTCTTCACTTCCTGGTGAACCGGGTGCACCTGATACGCATCGAGTGCGGCCTGGTCCGTGAAATCGGACACGAGCACGACGTCCGACGTCGCTTCGAGGCCCGGCGTCGCGATACCGACGTCGAGCTGCAGGATGCCCGGCACGAGGTCGCGGCAGCCTTCGAGCTTCTCCTTCAGCTTCAGCGCGTTCTGCGCGCGCGTGCCGCCTTCGGCCGATTCCTTCAGCTTCCACATGACGATATGTCTGATCACTTTCGTTGCTCCTGTTCGTTGGGGTGCGCACGGCCGGCGCGCCGCAAGGGCGGCGGGCGACGCATCCCGTCTGTTGTCGGTCAGCGCTGTTTGCCCGCGGTCGCGGGCGGGCCGGGACGAAACGGGTCGAGTATCGACGGTCGTCCGGTCATTCCGGCGACGATACGCGAATTTTCGCCGCATCGATATTCGACGACGCGATCCGGCAAACGGCGGCAGGCACCAAGCCTACCAAACTTGACGGCCGCCATGGGTCGGTCGTGCGGCAGGCGGCCCGCGCGCGGTGAATCAGGCCTCCCTCGGCGGCATCGGCATGCGTCTGCCGCCGGTCTGGTCGTACCAGCAGGCGATGTGGGCCGCCGGGCTCGATCGCCGGCTCGCGCGGCAGGACCTGCCGGACACGACGCGCACGCTGCCGACGCAGGCACGACAGACGATCTGGCAGGTGAGCTCGAACGGACGCGACCTGCGAACGTCGGAAACGTGGACCTGGTCGTACATGAACGGCCAGTAACGGACCGATGCATTCGGCACGCGCGGCGCGGATGCGACCGAGGCCAACGCGGCGCGGCCGTGGAGCACGACGTATCTCGCGATCCGCAACTGCGCGCGGGCAAGTACCGGTGCCAGGCATCGAAGTGGATGCAGGACGCGCGGCCGGAGACTTCGACGACCATCGCATCGCGATAGCTGACGCGTCAGTAAAACGAAAGCCCCGCACGCGCATTCGCCTGCGGGGCCTCATTCAGGATGCGCGCGCAACGGGCGTACATCGCATCGCGCCCCATCGCCGATCGCGCGGCGGCCGCCCGTTAGTGCGCGACCACGCGATTGCGCCCGTCCCGCTTCGCCTGATACAGGCGTTCATCGACCGCCCGCAGCAACGCATCGACCGTGCTCCCGTCGACGCCGTACTGCGCGACGCCGACGCTGACCGTCACCTGCACACGCTTGAAATCCAGCCCGAACGGCGAACTCGCGATCGACGAACGCACGCGCTCGGCGGTCATGCGCGCGCCTTCGAGCGGCATCTCGGGCAACAGCGCCATGAACTCCTCGCCGCCGACGCGCGCGAGCGCACCGGCCGGACGAATCGCCTCGAGACACTGGCGCACGACGCCGCGCAACACCTCGTCGCCGATCTGGTGCCCGTACGCGTCGTTGATGTGCTTGAAGTTGTCGAGGTCGAGCGCGAGCAGGCAAAACGGCGTGCCGTCGCGTTCCGCGCGCACGATCTCGCGCTCGACCTGCGCGATGAACTGGCGGCGGTTCGACGCGCCCGTCATCGGATCGGTCGCGGCCATGTATTCGAGCTTCTGGTTCGTGCGCCGCAGTTCCTGCAACGCACTCTCGGTGCGTGCCATCGATTCCGACAGCCGGCTCATCAGGTCTTCCTGGCTGTAGATCGCCGAGAACGAGCGCGTCGTCTGCAGCGCCTGCACGACGCCATAGCTGAGCAGGAAGAACCCGCCCGCGAAGATCGCATGCGCGAGCCACCACATGTGATTCCACGGCTTGCCGAGGATGAACGCGAGCGACGACAGCGCGAACGCCATGATCGACACGCCGTAGATCACCATCAGCGGCGACCGGATGCGCCGCGCGAGCAGCACGCCGACGTTCAGCAGCGAAAACACCAGCGCGCCGCCTTCCATCGACAGCCGCGTACCCAGCGCGCCGGCGACCGGCGAATACGCGATGTACGCGACCGCCGCGTTGACGATCACGAACAACGTGACCCACGGCAGCCATGTTCGAACGCGCGTACGCTTGTCGACGCGATCGGGCGGCTGCGAATACGACAGCAGGCCCGTCAGCAGCAGGATCGACATCACGAGGCGCGAGGCGGGCCCGTACAGCAGGAACAGCCAGATGTTGTGGTGCGCCATCCCGGTGAACACACCGTGCAGCGAGTAAATCATCGCGAAACCGAGAAAGCCGAGTGTCAGCCAGCGCAGCAGCGGCTCGCCGGATGACCGGTAGCACACCCACGTCACGTAGGTGACGAATGCGCCCTCGAGGGTCGCGGCCGCGATCGCGATTTCATGGAATGCATGGCTCTCGAACACGACGTGCGGGTCGCTGAAGAACCACAGATAGGCAATCAGATAGGCCGGCAGCAATGCAAAACCGACCAGCAGGCATTTCGCGTAGAGCCTCGCGGCCGCGCTGACGACGCGCGGCGGTTCCCCGGCTGCATAGGTCGTGCTCAATTTGGTCCCCGTTTCGGTCTGCTGCGTGGTTCGAACGTCCACGGTGCCGGAAACGCGCGATGCATCGTCTTCGCCGGCTACCGGAAACGCGTTGCGAGCGCTGGTACGACGCACGCGCTGGCCCATCCCGCCGAAAGGCAAATGTCAGAGCAAGTATAGGTGCGGCAAATCGTTTGACAAGTAAGGGGAAACGGCAGCATCGAGCGCACGCCGTTTGCTTCCTGGCCCTTACGAATCGCCCACGGATTGCGCCGATTCGCCGTGCGGCCGCGGCCTCCGTCTCCGGAAAGCCGCGGCCGGCCGTCCCCGCGCACGAATATCAGACGATTTCGAACAGGCCGGCGGCACCCTGCCCGCCGCCGATGCACATCGTGACGACCACGTATTTCACGCCGCGCCGCTTGCCTTCGATCAGCGCATGGCCCGTCAGGCGCGCCCCCGACACGCCGTACGGATGGCCGACCGCGATCGCGCCGCCGTTCACGTTCAGGCGGTCGTCAGGAATCCCGAGCGTATCGCGGCAGTACAGCACCTGCACCGCGAATGCTTCGTTCAGTTCCCACAGGCCGATGTCGTCGACCTTCAGCCCCGCCTGCTTCAGCAGCTTCGGCACCGCGAACACCGGGCCGATGCCCATCTCGTCCGGCTCGCAACCGGCGACCGCGAAACCGCGGAACACGCCGAGCGGCTGCAGCCCTTCGCGCAGCGCGACATCCGCATTCATCACCACGCACGCCGACGCGCCGTCCGAGAACTGGCTCGCGTTGCCCGCGGTGATCACGCCGCCCGGCACGGCCGAACGGATCTTCGCTACGCCTTCGAGGGTCGTGTCGGGCCGGATGCCTTCGTCGGCCGACACCGTCACGTCCTGCGTGAACAGCCGGCCCGTCGCCTTGTCGGCCATGCCGGCACGCACGGTGATCGGCACGATCTCGTCGTTGAAGCGCCCGGCTTCCTGCGCGGCGGCGGCCCGCAGTTGCGACCGCACGCCGTACTCGTCCTGCCGCTCCTTCGCGATCCCGTAGCGCTTCGCGACGTTCTCCGCCGTCTGCAGCATGTTCCAGTAGATCTCGGGCTTGTGCTCGGCGAGCCAGCCTTCCTGGATCATGTGCCGGTTCATCTCGTTCTGCACGCACGAGATCGATTCGACACCGCCCGCGACATACACGTCGCCCTCGCCCGCGATGATCCGCTGCGCGGCGAGCGCGATCGTCTGCAGCCCCGACGAGCAGAAACGGTTCACCGTCATCCCCGGCACGCTCACCGGCAGCCCGGCGCGCAGCGCGATCTGCCGCGCGATGTTGGCACCGGTCGCGCCTTCGGGGTTCGCGCAGCCCATGATCACGTCCTCGATGCGCGCCGGGTCCAGCTTCGCGCGCTCGAGCGCGGCCGCGACCACGTGGCCGCCGAGCGTCGCGCCGTGCGTCATGTTGAATGCGCCACGCCACGATTTCGCGAGCGGCGTGCGTGCGGTCGATACGATTACGGCTTCGGTCATGCGAGTCTCCTTCGGTCCTGCTTCATGTCCTGGATGGAAATGCGCTACGCCGCCGGGCGCGCGCCCGCGGACGTCACCTGTGCGACGCCCGCCGCCTGCATCTGTTGCCATGCGTGCGCGAGCGACCCGTTCAGGTCGATCGCACGGCACGCATCGTCGATCACCGCGGCCTCGAAGCCTGCCGCGCGCGCATCGAGCGCGGACCACGCGACGCAATAGTCGGTCGCGAGCCCGCAACACCACACGCGCTTCGCGCCGAGCTCGCGCAGATAGCCGGCGAGCCCCGTGCGCGTCGTGCGGTCGGCTTCGACGAACGCGGAATAGCTGTCGACCCGGGCGTCGCCGCCCTTGCGGATCACGAGCCGGGCATGCGGGATGTCGAGGTCGCGATGCAGCGCCGCGCCTTCGGTGTCCTGCACGCAGTGCACGGGCCACAGCACCTGCTCGCCGTACGGCAGCGCGAGCGTCGAGAACGGCTCGCGCCCCGGGTGATTCGCCGCGAACGACACGTGTTCGCGCGGGTGCCAGTCCTGCGTCAGCACGACCTGGTCGAAGCGTCGCGCGAGCGCGTTGATCGCCGGCACGACCGCGTCGCCGTCCGGCACCGCGAGTGCGCCGCCCGGCATGAAGTCGTACTGCACGTCGATCACGAGCAACACGTCGTCAGTGCGTTTCATTGCGTTTCTCCTTGCAAGCCTGGCCGTGCCGTCACGCGGGCGGTCAGCCGTTGAACCCGCGCCCGGCCGTTGCCAGTTCGACGATCGACGGCGCGAGCTGCCACGCGTCGCCGTTCGGCGCGGCCGCATAGCGGCGGATCGCGCGCTCGACGTTGTAGAGGCCGACCATGTCCGCATACAGCATCGGGCCGCCGCGCCACAGCGGGAAGCCGTAACCGGTCAGGTAGACCATGTCGATGTCGGACGCCTTCGACGCGATCTTCTCCTCGAGGATCTTCGCGCCTTCGTTGACGAGCGCGAACACGAGCCGCTCGACGATCTCGTCGTCGCCGATCTTGCGCCGCTCGACACCACGCTCCTTCGAGTACGCGACGACCATCTCGTCGACCAGCGCCGACGGCTGCGCCTTGCGCTCGCCCGGCACGTAGTCGTACCAGCCGCCGCCCGTCTTCTGGCCGAAGCGGCCCTGCTCGCACAAGCGGTCGGCGATCTTCGAATACTGCAGATCGGGCTGCTCGACGTACCGGCGCTTGCGGATCGCCCAGCCGATGTCGTTGCCGGCGAGGTCGCTCATCCGGAACGGGCCCATCGCGAAACCGAACTTCTCGATCGCGCGATCGACCTGCGCGGGCAGCGCACCCTCCTCGAGCATGAAGAGCGCCTGGCGGATGTACTGCTCGATCATCCGGTTGCCGATGAAGCCGTCGCACACGCCCGACACGACCGCCGTCTTGCGGATCTTCTTCGCCACCGCCATCACGGTGGCCAGCACGTCCTTCGCGGTCTGCGCGCCGCGCACGACCTCGAGCAGCTTCATCACGTTCGCGGGGCTGAAGAAGTGCATGCCGACCACGTCCTGCGGACGCTTCGTGAACGCGGCGATCTTGTCGACGTCGAGCGTCGACGTGTTCGACGCGAGGATCGCACCGGGCTTCGCCACCGCATCGAGCCGGCCGAACACCTGCTCCTTCACGCCGAGTTCCTCGAACACGGCCTCGACGATCAGGTCCGCATCCTTCAGGTCGTCGTAGGACAGCGTCGGCGTGATCAGCGCCATGCGCGCGTCGAGCTTCTGCTGCGTGAGCTTGCCCTTCTTGACCTGCGCATCGTAGTTCTTGCGGATCGTCGCCAGCCCGCGGTCGAGCGCGTCCTGCTTCGTCTCGAGCAGCGTGACTGGCAGGCCCGCGTTGATGAAGTTCATCGCGATCCCGCCGCCCATCGTGCCCGCGCCGATCACGCCGACACGGCGGATCTCGCGCACCGGCGTATCGGCCGGCACATCGGGAATCTTGCTCGCCGCCCGCTCGCCGAAGAACGCATGCCGCAGCGCGCGGCTTTCCGGCGTCATCATCAGCGCGACGAAGCCGTCGCGTTCGGCGACGCTGCCCTTGTCGAAGCCGTTCAGCACGCCGGCCTCGATCGCGTCGATGCACTTGTGCGGCGCGGGGAAATTCGGCGCGGCGGCCCGTGCGGAATTGCGCGCGAACTGGATGAAGCCCGCGGCATTCTCGTGGACGATCTTGCGATCGCGCACGCGCGGATGCGGCCCCGGCTGCGCGCCGGTCTTGCGCGCGAACGCGACGGCCGCGTCGAGCAGGTCGCCGTCGGCCATCTCGTCGAACAGCCCGCTCTTCGCGAGCTGCTCCGACGGCACCGGCGCGCCCGACACGATCATGTTCAGCGCGGTTTCGAGGCCCACCGCACGCGGCAGGCGCTGCGTGCCGCCCGCGCCCGGCAGCAGGCCGAGCTTCACTTCGGGCAGCGCGACCTGTGCGCCGGGCGCCGCGACGCGATAGTGCGCACCGAGCGCAAGCTCCAGGCCGCCGCCCATCACGACGCTGTGCAGCGCCGCGACGACCGGCTTCGCGCTCGCCTCCACCGCACGGATCACGGTGTGCAGCGTCGGCTCCTGCAGCGCCTTCGGGGTATTGAATTCGGTGATGTCGGCGCCGCCCGAGAACGCGCGGCCCGCACCGGTCAGCACGATCGCCGTGACCGACGGATCCTGCGCGGCGCGATCGAGCGCGTCCATGACGCCCTGGCGCGTCGACAGGCCGAGCCCGTTGACGGGCGGATTGTTGAGCGTGATGACGGCCACGCCGTCGCGAGTCGAGTAATCCACTGCCATCTGCCTGCCTCCATGCATCGCGCGCCGGGGTGGCTGCGCTTCATTGTGCGCGGTCGAACGGCCGCATGTCCGGATCGAACGGAGGCAGCATACAACGAAAAAGCACGGTCGTTCAATTTGAATTTGCTCCCGATCCGGGGCCGGATCGGGAGACCGTGCGGCGGGCCGTCGCGGACCGCGGCTTACGGCGCGCAGACCGCCGTCGGCAGCACGTAGTCGCGGAACGTCTCGCGCAGCTTCAGCTTCTGCAGCTTGCCGGTCGCGGTGTGCGGCAGCGATTCGACGAACACGACGTCGTCGGGCACCCACCACTTCGCGACCTTGCCCTCGTAGAACGCGAGCAGCGCGTCGCGGGTCAGGTTCGCCCCCTCGCGCGGCACCACGACGAGCAGCGGACGCTCGGTCCATTTCGGGTGCGCGCACGCGATGCAGGCGGCTTCGGCGACGCCCGGGTGCGCGATCGCGACGTTCTCGATATCGATCGAGCTGATCCACTCGCCGCCCGACTTGATCACGTCCTTGCTGCGGTCGGTGATCTGCAGGAAGCCGTCGGGATCGATCGTCGCCACGTCGCCGGTCGGGAACCAGCCGTCCAGGAGCGGCGACGTATCGCCCTTGAAGTAGTGATCGATCACCCAGGGCCCGCGCACCTGCAGTTCGCCGAACGCGACGCCATCCCACGGCAGTTCGCGTCCGTCGTCGCCGACGATCCGCATGTCGACGCCGCAGATCACGCGCCCCTGCTTCTCCAGCAGCCGGCGCTGCGCGTCGTGCGGCCGCTGCGACTGCGCCCAGTTGAGCTTCGCGAGCGTGCCGAGCGGCGACAGCTCGGTCATCCCCCACGCGTGGATCACGCGCACCCCGTATTCGTCCTCGAACGTGCGCAGCATCGCGGGCGGGCACGCCGAGCCGCCGATCACCGTGCGGTTCAGCGTCGAGAACCGCACGCCGGCCTCGCGCATGTAGTTCAGCAGCCCGAGCCACACGGTCGGCACGCCCGCGGAGAACGTCACGCGCTCGGCCTCCATCAGTTCGTACAGCGACTTGCCGTCGAGGTCCTTGCCGGGCAGCACGAGCTTGCCGCCCGTGAGCGGCACCGCATACGGCAGCCCCCACGCGTTCACATGGAACATCGGCACGACGGGCAACACCGCGTCCAGCGCCGACAGGTTCATCGCGTCGGGCAGCGCGGCGCCGTAGGCGTGCAGCACCGTCGAGCGATGCGAATACAGCACGCCCTTCGGATTGCCGGTCGTGCCCGACGTGTAGCACAGGCCGGACGCCTGCAGTTCGTCGAGGCGCGGCCAGTCGTAGCGGCCGTCCTCGGCGTCGACGAGCGTTTCGTAGCACAGGTACGGCGTCGCGCCGGACGGCAGGTGCGCGGCATCCGTCATCGCGATCCAGCCCTTCACGTGCGGACACTGCGGCGCGAGCGTATCGACCAGCGGCGCGAAATTGATGTCGAAGAACACGTAGCGGTCTTCCGCGTGATTGACGATGTAGGCGATCTGCTCGGGAAAGAGGCGCGGGTTGATCGTATGGCACACGGCGCCCATCCCGCCGATCCCGTAATACGCCTCCAGGTGCCGGTAGCCGTTCCAGGCCAGCGTGCCGACACGCTCGCCCGCTTCGACGCCGAGCCGTGCGAGCGCCTGCGCGAGACGCTTCGCGCGCTGCTCGCAGTCGCGATACGTGTAGCGATGCAGGTCGCCTTCCACGCGCCGCGACACGATCTCCGTCTCGCCCGCATGACGCGCGGCATGCGCGATCAGCGACGACACCAGCAACGGCATGTCCATCATCTGGCCCAGCAACGGCTTACCCATCGTCTTGTTCTCCCGGAAGGACGCGAATCGGTGACCAGCCTCGAAGCGATGCGCCAGCTTGCGGCCCGTCCACGGCCCGGACAGGCCTGGCGCAAGGCGCGCGGGCCGCCATGCGGGCGGCGCGGCGCCGCCTTACAATATCGGCTTACCCAGAGGCGCTCAACATGTCGTTTTCCCGAAGCGCAGCCGATACGGCTGACACTCTCCCCGACCTCGCCGCCACGCTCGGCGCGCCCGCCGTTGGCGCGTTCGTCACGCTCGGCGAGGCGTTTCATACGCGACTGCCGGCCGCGCCGCTGCCCGCGCCGTACGTCGTCGGCTGTTCCGACGAAGTCGCGCAGCTGCTCGGACTGCCGGCATCGCTCGCGGCACAACCCGGATTCGCCGAGCTGTTCGCCGGCAACCCGACGCGCGACTGGCCCGCGAGCGCGATGCCGTACGCGTCGGTCTATTCCGGTCACCAGTTCGGCGTGTGGGCCGGCCAGCTCGGCGACGGCCGCGCGCTGACGATCGGCGAACTCCCCGGCACCGACGGCCAGCGCTACGAACTGCAGATCAAGGGCGGCGGCCGCACGCCGTATTCGCGAATGGGCGACGGCCGCGCGGTGCTGCGTTCGTCGATCCGCGAATTCCTGTGTTCGGAAGCGATGCATCACCTCGGCATTCCGACGACCCGCGCGCTCACGGTGATCGGCTCCGACCAGCCGGTGGTGCGCGAGGAGATCGAGACGTCGGCCGTCGTCACGCGCGTGTCGGAAAGCTTCGTGCGCTTCGGCCACTTCGAGCACTTCTTCTCGAACGATCGCCCGGACCTGCTGCGCCAGCTCGCCGATCACGTGATCGATCGCTTCTATCCCGCATGCCGCGACGCCGACGATCCGTACCTCGCGCTGCTCGAAGCCGCCACGCTGCGCACGGCCGACCTCGTCGCCCAGTGGCAGGCGGTCGGCTTCTGCCACGGCGTGATGAACACCGACAACATGTCGATTCTCGGCGTGACGATCGACTACGGCCCGTTCGGCTTCGTCGACGCGTTCGACGCGAACCACATCTGCAACCATTCCGACACGCGCGGCCGCTACGCGTACCGGATGCAGCCGCGCATCGCGCACTGGAACTGCTACTGCCTCGCGCAGGCGCTGCTGCCGCTGATCGGGCTGCAGCACGGGATCGCCGATGACGATGCGCGCGCCGAGCGCGCGGTCGACGACGCGCAGGCCGTGCTCGCGAAGTTTCCGGAGCGCTTCGGCCCCGCGCTCGAACGCGCGATGCGCGCGAAGCTCGGCCTCGAGATCGAGCGCGAGAACGACGCCGAGCTCGCGAACAAGCTGCTCGAAACGATGCACGCGAGCCATGCGGACTTCACGCTGACGTTCCGCCGGCTCGCGCAATTGTCGAAGCACGACGCGAGCCGCGACGGCCCGGTGCGCGACCTGTTCATCGATCGCGAGGCATTCGACGCGTGGGCGAACCTCTACCGCGCGCGACTGTCCGAGGAAACGCGCGACGACGCCGCCCGCGCGGCCGCGATGAATCGCGTGAACCCGAAATACGTGCTGCGCAACCATCTGGCCGAAGTCGCGATCCGGCGCGCGAAGGAAAAGGATTTTTCCGAAGTCGAACGACTCGCGCAGGTGCTGCGCCGGCCGTTCGACGAACAACCGGAACACGAAGCGTATGCGGCATTGCCGCCCGACTGGGCCGGGTCGCTCGAAGTGAGCTGCTCGTCGTGACCCGCACGACCCGACCGACCGATCAGGAGAACTCCCACATGTCACACGATTCCGACGACAAGACCTTCCCTTACCAGAAGGACGACGCCGAACTGCGCCGCCGGCTCACGCCGATGCAATACGAGGTCACGCAGCATGCGGCGACCGAGCGCGCCTTCACCGGCGAATACACCGACACCGAGGACGCCGGCATCTACACATGCGTCGTCTGCAGCACGCCGCTGTTCGAATCCGGCGCCAAGTTCCATTCGGGCTGCGGCTGGCCCAGCTACTTCAAGCCGCTGAACGGCGAGGTGATCGACGAGAAGATCGACCGCTCGCACGGGATGGTGCGCGTCGAGGTCCGCTGCAACCATTGCGGCGCCCATCTCGGCCACGTGTTCGAGGACGGCCCGCGCGACCAGACCGGATTGCGGTACTGCATCAATTCGGCTGCGTTAAACTTCGAGTCCCGACCCGAAAACGAATGAGCGGCACCGGACGGATCGGTCGGACAGCCTTCCCGGCTGCCCCGATCCCGGACGGTGGCGCCTGGCGGGTCCCCACAACGGTGAAAGGCCGCGCGATGCGGCCTTTCACGCAGCTGCGAGCGCCATGAAATTCCTGTTCGATCTGTTTCCGATCATCCTGTTTTTCGCCGCCTTCAAGGTCTGGGGCATCTTCACCGCCACCGCCGTCGCGATCGTCGCGACGCTGGCCCAGGTCGCATGGGTCGCCTTCCGGCACCGGAAAGTCGACACGATGCTGTGGGTCAGTCTCGGCGTGATCGTCGTCTTCGGCGGTGCCACCCTCGTCCTGCATGACGAGAAATTCATTCAATGGAAACCGACTGTGCTGTACTGGCTGTTTGCGATCGGGCTGCTCGCCGCACGCTATGCGTTCGGCAACAACCTGATCGAGAAGATGATGGGCAAGCAGCTCACGCTGCCGCACCCCGTGTGGGACAAGCTGAACGTCGCGTGGGCGCTGTTCTTCGCGGTGCTCGGCGTCGCGAACCTGTACGTGGTGCACAACTACACCGAATCGCAGTGGGTAAACTTCAAGCTGTTCGGCACGACGGGCGCGATGGTCGTGTTCATCATCCTGCAGAGCCTGTGGCTGACGAAGTACCTGAAGGACGAATGACATGACCGACGCCTTTCTCGACGCCTCGCCCGACGAACGCATCGCGCTGATCGAAGCGCGCCTGACCGCATCGCTCGCGCCGCTGTCGCTCGCGGTGCGCGACGACAGCGCGCAGCACGCGGGCCACGCCGGCGCGGCCGCCGGCGGCCACTACACGGTCACGATCGTGTCGGCCGCCTTCGCGGGCAAGCCGCGCGTCGCGCGGCACCGGCTGGTGTATGATGCGCTCGCTGATGCGATGCAGCGCGGCATTCACGCGCTCGCGATCGTGGCTTACACGCCCGAAGAATTCAACGAATCTTCAATCTAGTCTCAACAGGAATTCCCGATGATCCTGAAATCCCCCCGCCTGTGGGTCGCGGCGGCTGCATTTGCAGCGGCACCGGCATTCGCCCAGAACATCGCCGTCGTCAACGGCACGCCGATTCCGAAGTCGCGCGCCGATGCGATGGTCGCGCAGCTCGTCCAGCAAGGCCAGACCGACAGCCCGCAACTGCAGCAGGCCGTGCGCCAGGAACTCGTGAACCGCGAAATCCTGATGCAGGAAGCGATCCGCGAAGGCATCCCGAGCCGCCCGGACGTGAAGGCGCAGGTCGCCGTCGCGCAGCAGACGGTCGTGCTGCGCTCGATGATCGAGAGCTTCCTGAAGAAGAACCAGCCGACCGACGCGGAAGTGAAGGCGCGCTATGACGATCTCGTGAAGGGTGCCGGCGGCAACCGCGAGTATCACCTGCACCACATCCTCGTCGACAGCGAGCAGCAGGCGAAGGACCTGATCGCGAAGATCAAGGCCGGCGCGAAGTTCGAGGATCTGGCGAAGCAGTACTCGAAGGATCCGGGCTCGGGCAAGAACGGCGGCGACCTCGACTGGTCCGACCCGAAGGCGTACGTGCCGGAATTCGCGGCCGCGGCGCAGAAGCTGCAGAAAGGCCAGATGACCGACGCGCCGGTGAAGACGCAGTTCGGCTGGCACATCATCCGTGTCGACGACGTCCGCGACATCGCTCCGCCGCCGTTCGACCAGGTGAAGGCGCAGATCGCGCAGCAGATCGTGCAGCAGAAGCTGCAGGCGTTCGAGGAAGGCCTGCGCCAGCAGGCGAAGATCCAGTAACGTCGGCGACGCTCGCCCACGGCAAAGCCGCTCCCCGGAGCGGCTTTTTTCATGTGCGCTTGCGGTGCGCGCGCCGACCTGCTGCCCCCGCGCCATGCTTGAGCACGGTCGCAACGGCGCCACGACGAGCGGGACGGCAAGAATGGCTGACGAACGCGGCACCGCACCAAACAAAAAGCCGCGTCGAAGCGGCTTTTCAGGTCATTCGGTTGAACCCGGCGGGATCGCGCACGGCTGGCGCGCCGAGCCGTTACGCCGGATAAAACACGTCGTGATAGCGAACGTCGCCCGACGGCCGCGGCGCGGTGTCGTCGAACGCCAGCGCGAGGAAATACTCGGGCGGCACGTCCGGGAACACGAGATCGCCGGACGGCGCGAAGCCGAAACGCGTGTAGTACGCGGGATCGGCGAGTACGACACAGCCGCGCGCACCGAGCCGACGCAACGCGTCGAGCCCCGTGCGCACCAGCCCCGCACCGATGCTGTGGCGCTGGCATTCGGGCAACACCGCGAGCGGCGCGAGCCCGTACCACTGCTGACCGCCTGCCGGCTCGCCGCCGATCGAGACCGGCGAGAACGCGACGTGACCGATCACGCGCTCGTCGCGCTCCGCGACGAGCGACACGCTGAGCGCGCCATCCGCGCGCAGCGCGTCGACGATCTGCCGTTCGAACTGCCCGTGCCGCGGCTCGTCCGCGAACGCAGCCGCGATCACGCGACCGATCGCCTCGACGTCGCTCGCGCGTTCGTCGCGCAGCGTGACGATCTCGACCGGCGCGTGCGGATCGAACATCAGCCGATCCAGCGGCGTGCGTTACGGAACACGCGCATCCACGGGCTCGCCTCGTCCCAGCCTTCCGGGTGCCAGCTCATCGTGACCGTGCGGTGCACGCGCTCCATGTGCGGCATCAGCACCGAGAAGCGGCCGTCGGCCGTCGTGACCGACGTAATGCCGGCCGGCGACCCGTTCGGGTTGAACGGATAACGCTCGGTCGCTTCGCCGCGGTGGTCGACGAAGCGCATCGCGACCGCGACGCGATCGATGTCGCCCTGCTGCGAGAAGTCCGCATAGCCTTCGCCGTGCGCGACCGCCACCGGAATCCGCGAGCCTTCCATCCCCGCGAAGAAGATCGACGGCGACTGCTCCACTTCGACGAACGAGAAGCGCGCCTCGAACTGCTCGGACTTGTTGCGCGTGAACTTCGGCCATGCTTCCGCGCCCGGGATCATCGACGCGAGGCTCGACAGCATCTGGCAACCGTTGCAGATGCCGAGCGCGAACGTGTCGGGACGCGCGAAGAAGGCCGAGAACATGTCGGCGAGGTTCGCGTTGAAGCGGATCGTCTTCGCCCAGCCTTCGCCGGCACCCAGCACGTCGCCGTACGAGAAGCCGCCGCACGCCACCGCGCCCGCGAAATCGGCGAGCGTCGCGCGGCCGGCCAGCAGGTCGCTCATGTGCACGTCGTGCGCATCGAAGCCCGCGCGGTCGAACGCGTATGCCGTTTCGAGGTGCGAGTTCACGCCCTGCTCGCGCAGGATCGCGACGCGCGGGCGCGCGCCCGTCGCGATGAACGGTGCGGCGATATCGTCGGCCGGATCGAAGGACAGCACCGGCGAGAGGCCCGGGTCGGCCGCGTCGAGCAGCGCGTCGTATTCGGCATCCGCGCACGCGGGGTTGTCGCGCAGGCGCGCGATGCGCCAGCTCACTTCGCCCCATGCGCGATGGAGTTCGGCGCGCGGCGCGTCGAACACCTTCTTCGCGTCGCGGTACACCTCGATCACGTCGCGATCGTTGACCGTGCCGATGACGTGCGCGCACGCCGACAGGCCGAACTCGCGCAGCGCGCCGAGCACCGCGTCGCGATCGGCCGCGCGCACCTGCACGACGGCGCCGAGCTCTTCGGAGAACAGCGCGCGCAGCGTGCGATCCTCGCGGCGGCCGCTCGTCTGCTTCGCCCAGTCCTTCGCGTCGCCGTAGTCGGATTCGTGATTCGGGTCGAGCGTCAGCATGTCGACGTTCAGCGACACGCCCGCGTGACCCGCGAACGCCATTTCGCACACCGTCGCCCACAGGCCGCCGTCCGAGCGGTCGTGGTACGCGAGCAGCTTGTCTTGCGCGTTGAGCGACTGGATCGCGTTGAAGAAACGCTTCAGGTCTTCCGGATCGTCGACGTCCGGCGTCGCGTCACCGACCTGCTGCGTGACCTGCGCGAAGATGCTGCCGCCCATCCGGTTCTTGCCGCGGCCGAGATCGATCGCGATCAGCACGCTGTCGCCCGCGTCGGCGATGCGGCGCAGCTGCGGCGTCAGGTGGCGGCGCACGTCCTCGACCGGCGCGAACGCGGAGATGATCAGCGACACCGGCGACACCACTTCCTTCGCGACGCCCTGCTCGTCCCACTTGGTCTTCATCGACAGCGAGTCCTTGCCGACCGGGATGCCGATCCCGAGTGCCGGGCACAGCTCCATGCCGATCGCCCTGACCGTGTCGAACAGCGCGGCGTCCTCGCCGGCCGTGCCGCACGCGGCCATCCAGTTCGCCGACAGCTTCAGCTTGTCGAGCGACGCAATCGGCGCGCTCGCGATGTTCGTGATCGCTTCGCCAACCGCCATGCGGCCCGATGCCGGCGCGTCGATCACCGCGAGCGGCGTGCGCTCGGCCATCGTCATCGCCTCGCCCTTGAAGCCTGCATAGTCGAGCGCGGTCACCGCGCAGTCGGCCACCGGCACCTGCCACGGGCCGACCATCTGGTCACGCACCGACGTGCCGCCAACCGAACGGTCACCGATCGTGATCAGGAACGACTTGCTGCCGACCGTCGGGTGCTTCAGCACGTCGACCGCGACTTCCGACAGCGCGATGCCCGTCACGTCGACCGGCACGCGCTCGGTCGCGACGCGCGCGACGTCGCGGTGCATGCGCGGCGGCTTGCCGAGCAGCACTTCCATCGGCATGTCGACCGGGAATTCGTCGACGCCCGTCGCTTCGTCGTCGACGAGCTTCAACTGGCGTTCGTCGGTCGCGACACCGACCACCGCGAACGGGCAGCGCTCGCGTGCGCAGATCGCCTCGAAACGCGGCAGGTCGGCCGGCGCGATCGCCAGCACGTAGCGCTCCTGCGCCTCGTTCGACCAGATTTCGCGCGGCGACAGGCCCGATTCCTCGAGCGCGACCTTGCGCAGTTCGAAGCGCGCGCCCTTGCCCGCGCCGTCGACGATTTCGGGGAATGCGTTCGACAGGCCGCCCGCGCCGACGTCGTGGATGCTAAGAATCGGGTTTTCCGCGCCGAGCTGCCAGCAGCCGTTGATCACTTCCTGCGCGCGCCGCTCGATTTCCGGGTTGCCGCGCTGCACCGAGTCGAAGTCGAGTTCGGCCGTGTTCGCGCCGGTGGCCATCGAGCTCGCCGCGCCGCCGCCCATGCCGATCCGCATGCCAGGGCCGCCGATCTGGATCAGCAAGGAGCCTGCCGGCACGTCGTGCTTGTGCGTGTGTTGATCCGCGATGTTGCCGAGGCCGCCCGCGATCATGATCGGCTTGTGATAGCCGCGCACCTGGCCGTCGACGTTCTGCTCGTACACGCGGAAGTAGCCGCCGAGGTTCGGACGGCCGAATTCGTTGTTGAACGCGGCGCCGCCGAGCGGGCCGTCGATCATGATCTGCAGCGGCGACGCGATGCGGTCCGGACGGCCGTAAGGGCCGTGCGCATCGTTCGGATTGCGCTCGCCGACCGGCTGCGCCGCGTCGCGTGCGTTTTCCCACGACTGGCGTGCGTCCGGCAGGTCGAGGTTCGACACGGTGAAGCCCGTGAGGCCGGCCTTCGGGCGCGCACCGCGGCCCGTCGCGCCTTCGTCGCGGATCTCGCCGCCCGCGCCGGTCGCCGCGCCCGGGAACGGCGAGATCGCCGTCGGGTGATTGTGCGTCTCGACCTTCATCAGCGTGTGCGTGAGCTCGGTGTGGCGGCCATAGCGTTCACCGGGTTCGCCCGGCTCGCCGGCCGCTCCCGCGTTGCGCGGGAACCAGCGCTCGGCTTCGGCGCCGACCATGATCGACGAGTTGTCCGAATACGCGACGATCGTGCCTTGCGGGTTCAGCTTCTCGGTGTTGCGGATCATCGCGAACAGCGACATGTCCTGCGCTTCGCCGTCGATCGTCCACTGCGCGTTGAAGATCTTGTGGCGGCAATGCTCGCTGTTCGCCTGCGCGAACATCATCAGCTCGACGTCGGTCGGGTTGCGTTCGAGCTTGCGGAACGCGTCGACCAGGTAGTCGATCTCGTCGTCGGCGAGCGCGAGGCCCAGCTCGACGTTCGCGCGCTCGAGCGCGGCGCGGCCGACGCCCAGCACGTCGACGGTCGCGAGCGGCTTGGCCGGCAGTTCGTCGAACAGGTGCTTCGCGTCGTCGCGCGCGGCGACCACGCTTTCGGTCATCCGGTCATGCAGCGCGGCTGCCACCGCGGCACGCGCGTCGTCGGACAGCGCCTTCTTGCCGCCGAGCAGGCCCGACTTCAGCGTGACCGTGAATTCGACGCCGCGCTCGATGCGGCGCACCTGCGTGAGGCCGCAGTGCTGGGCGATGTCGGTCGCCTTGCTCGCCCACGGCGAAACCGTACCGAAGCGCGGCAGCACGACGAAGGTCTCGGCCGTCCCCTTCTCGGCCGCCGGCTCGAACGGCGCGCCGTAGTGCATCAGCGCGTCGATGCGTGCGCTGTCGTCCGCCGACAGCGGCTCGGCCGCATTGACGAAGTGCAGGAACTGGCCGCGCACCGCGACGATGTTGGCGTCGATTTGCCTGAGCGTGTCGAGCAGACGGGTTTGACGGAAATCGGAGAGGGCCGAAGCGCCGGGAAAACACGAGAAGTGAGCCATGGGCTGGACTGACGTCGATGAGTCGCGCGAGGTGGCGACGTGGGGCGAAAGGAAGGCCGCAATTATACCCGGAAGTCGGTCGTCCCAGACCGGCTGATCGGCACCCGTCACGCACCGCAACGGTGCGCCGGCATCCGCCCCGTACAGCCGCCCGCCGGACCGGCGCGCGCGGCCGCGGCGGCCGGTGACCGCACGACGGCGGAATCGGATGGGGTCGCGTGACGCCGGTTTGCGCGATTTTGGCGCTATCATTCCCGGTTCACCGGGCCGGGGGCCCGTCAGCGAATTCTCACCGGGCGTCGTGCGCGCCGCCCGTCATCGAAGCAATCCATGGATGTCATCGTCATCGGCGGCGGAATCAGCGGCGTCGCCACCGCCTACCAGCTGCGCGCGGCCGGCCATCGCGTGTGCGTGGTCGAACGCCACGCGACCGTCGCGCAGGGCGCGACCTACGGCGACGGCGGCACGCTGCTGCCGAGCCCGCTCGACGTCTGGTTCGGCCCGACCTTCATGCGCCAGCGCCAGCCGCGCGACACCGGCATCGTCTACAAGCCGGGCTTCAACGGCGGCGTGCGCCGCTTCGTCAAGCAGCTCGCCGCGCTGCGCGAGCCCGACGCATTCGCCGCGCAGTACGCGCGGCTGCGCCCGCTGATCGACGCGTCGCGCGAGTCGCTCGCCGACATCGAGGCGCGCTTCCAGCTCGAATTCGAGCAGAAACCCGGGATCCTGCACGTCGTGCGCGACCCGCGCGACTGGGACGCGCTGCAGCCGGCGCTCGACCTGCTGCGCTCGCTCGACCAGCCGTACCGGGTGCTCACGGCCGACGAATGCGCGGCACTCGAGCCGTCGGTGCCGGCCGAGCCCGGCTTCGCCGGCGGCGTGCTGCTCGAGAGCGAGCGCACCGGAAACTGCCCGCTGTTCGCGAAACTGGTCAAGCAGACGCTCGACGAGCACGGCGTGCAGTTCCGCTTCGGCGCGGACGTCGCCGCGATCCGCGTCGACACCGGCCGCGCCGCGGTCGAGCTCGCGCCGGCAGCCGGCCGGCCCGCGACGAAGGCGCATGAGGTCGACGTGATCTCGGCCGACGCGATCGTGGTCGCCGCCGGCGCCGGCAGCCTGCCGCTGCTGGAGCGGCTCGGCTGGCGGCTGCCGCTGCACCCGGTTCGCGCGCATACGCTGACCGCGCCGGTCGCATACGAAGAACATGCGCCGCACCTGAGTGTCGTCGATTCGATCAAGCGGATCTCGATCACGCGCACCCACCAGCGGCTGCGCGTCGGCGGCGGCGCCGTGCTGCAGAGCCTCGCCGACACCGCGAAGCCGCTCGCCGAGCCGCTGTCCGAGGCCGCGCTCGCGCTGCTCGGCCAGGCCGTCCACGACTGGGTGCCGGGCGCGGCGAAGATTTCCGCCGCGCTGTCGTGGCAAGGCACGCAACTGCTGTCGCCGGACGGCCTGCCGGTCGTTGGTCAGACCCCGCATCCGCGCGTGTTCGTCAATTTCGGTCACGGTCCGGCCGGTTGGGGCCTCGCGTGCGGGTCTGCTAAAGTGGTGACAGACTGTCTGGCCGGCGACACGCAGCAGTGGCCCGCCGACACGCTCGCCGCGCTGAGCGCCGCGCGCTTCACGACCTGACCGCCGCGGGCCCGTCCCGGGGCGGCTCCCTCCCGCCGCCATGACCCCGCGATGACGAATACCCGCCCGCTTCCCGACTCCGCCCCGCTCGCGCTGCTGCGCGTCGCCGACCTGCGCGCGGCCGAGGCCGCCGCGACCGCCGGACTGCCGCCGCACACGCTGATGGGCCGCGCGGGCGCCGCCGCCGCGCGCTGGCTGTCCGAACGGGTCGCCGGCGACGACCGCCCGGTCTGGTTCGCGGTCGGCCCCGGCAACAACGGCGGCGACGCGCTGGTGGCCGCCGCGCAACTGCAGCAGCTCGGCGTCGCGACGCAGGCGTGGATGCCGGTGCCGGTCAAGCCGGACGATGCGCAATGGGCGCTAGGCCTCGCGCGCGCGGCCGGCGTGCCGCTGTCGACCGAGCCGCCCGCATCGCTCGACGCTTACGCGTGGGTGGTCGACGGACTGTTTGGCATCGGCCTCGGTCGCGCACTCGACGGCCCGTTCGCCGCACAGGCCGCGCGCATCGCCGCGCATGCCCGAAGCGGCGGCCGCGTGCTCGCGCTCGACGTGCCGAGCGGGCTCGACAGCGATACCGGCCGAATCGTCGGCGCGGGCGTCGCCGTCGCCGCGACGCATACGCTCACCTTCATCGGCGCGAAGCCGGGCCTTTACACCGGCGACGGCCGCGATCTCGCCGGCGAGATCGACATCGCGTCGCTCGACGTCTCGCCGCCCGCCGCGCCGGCCGTCGTGCTGAACGCACCGGCACGGTTCGCCGCCGCGCTGCCCGCCCGCGCGTTCGTGTCGCACAAGGGCACGTTCGGCAGCCTGGCCGTGCTCGGCGGCGACACCGGCATGTGCGGCGCGCCGATTCTCGCTGCGCGTGCCGCGCTGTTCGCGGGCGCCGGCAAGGTGCATGTCGGCTTGCTCGGCGCCGGCGCGCCGCCGTACGACCCGCCGTTTCCCGAGCTGATGCTGCATCCCGCGGACAGCCTCGACCTCGATGCGATGTCCGCGATCGCGGCAGGCTGCGGCCTCGGCACGCGCGAGGCCGCGGCCACTCTCGTGCGCGACGTGCTCGCGCGCGACGCCGTCACGCTGCTCGACGCCGACGCGCTGAACCTCGTCGCGACGCACGCCGACCTCGCGGCCGCCGTCGCCGCCCGCGGCGCACGCGGCAACGCGTGCGTCCTGACGCCGCATCCGCTCGAGGCAGCGCGGCTGCTCGGCAGCGATACCGCGACGGTGCAGCACGACCGGCTGGCCGCCGCCCAGGCGCTGGCCGCGCGCTACGCGAGCATCGTCGTGCTGAAGGGTTCGGGCACGGTGATTGCGGCGCCCGACGGCCGCCTGACGATCAACCCGACCGGCAATGCGGCGCTCGCCACCGGCGGCACCGGCGACGTGCTCGGCGGCCTGATCGGCGCGTTGCTCGCGCAGCGCGTCGCGCCGTACGAAGCCGCGCTCGCGGGCGTCTACCTGCACGGCCTCGCGGCCGACACCCTGACCGCGAGCGGCACGGGTCCGGCCGGCCTCACCGCGGGCGAACTCGCGCCGATGGTGCGCACGTTGATCAATCGCCTTTTTTACCCGTCGCCGCGCGCCGACATATAACGCCGCTATACTGAGTGCCCCGCCGCACGGCGGGCCCGCTCGTCCGCCGGCCTTCCGATCCCGATGCGCCGGCGCGGCATTCCTCCCGATTCACGCTTCACTCGAACCGCCATGACGCTGAATTCGCTCCCCGCCTGGACTGCCCTTCAATCCCACTTCGAACAGATCCGCCATGCGCGGCTGCGCGACTGGTTCGCGCCGGAAAACGACCGCGCGCCGACCCGTGCCGAACGCTTCACGATCCCCGGCGGCGGCCTTGCGGCCGACTTCTCGAAGAACCGCATCAACGACGACACGCTGCGCCTGCTCGTGCAGCTGGCCCGCGAAGCGGGCGTCGAAGCGCGCCGCGACGCGATGTTCGCCGGCGAGATCGTCAACCCGACCGAAGGCCGCGCCGCGCTGCACACCGCATTGCGCGCGACCGACCCGCACGCGCCGTTCCATGCGCAGATCAGCGCCGAGCGCGCGAAGATGGCAACCTTCGCGCGCGCCGTGCGCAGCGGCGCGTGGACCGGCTACACCGGCAAGCGCATCCGCCACGTGATCAACATCGGCATCGGCGGCTCGGATCTCGGCCCGAAGATGGTCACGCACGCGCTGCACCATGTCGCGACGCCTGACATCTCGACCCACTTCGTGTCGAACGTCGACGGCGCCGATCTCGCGCGCGTGCTCGAACAGGTCGACCCGGAGGAGACGCTCGCGATCATCGTGTCGAAGACCTTCACGACGCTCGAGACGATGACGAACGCCCGCTCGCTGCGCGACTGGTTCGTCGCGCGAGGCTGCCCCGAGGACGCGCTCGCGAAGCACTTCGTCGGCGTGTCGGCGAACCCGGCCGAGGTCGTGAAGTTCGGCATCGCCGCGGACAACGTGTTCGAAATGTGGGACTGGGTCGGCGGCCGCTATTCGCTGTGGTCGGCGGTCGGCCTGTCGATCATGCTCGCGATCGGGCCCGAGCAGTTCGACGAACTGCTCGCCGGCGCGAACGACATGGACCGCCATTTCCGCCAGGCGCCGCTCGAGCGCAACCTGCCGGTGCTGCTCGGCCTGATCGGCATCTGGTACCGCAACTTCTTCGGCTCGCAAAGCTATCTCGTCGCGCCGTATTCGGAAGCGCTGCACTACCTGCCGTCGTACCTGCAGCAGCTCGAGATGGAAAGCAACGGCAAGTCCGCGCGCCTCGACGGCACGTTCGTCGATTACCCGACGTCGGCCGTCACGTGGGGCGAGCCGGGCACCAACGGCCAGCACGCGTTCTTCCAGATGCTGCACCAGGGCCCGACGATCGTGCCGATCGACTTCATCGCGGTGCTGACGCCCGAGCATCCGCTCGCGAGCCATCATCCGAAGCTGCTCGCGAACTGCTTCGCTCAGAGTGAAGCGCTGATGCTCGGCCGCACGCTCGACGAAGCGCGCAAGGTCGCCGGCCCCGGCAAGGAAGCGCTCGCGCCGCACCTGACGTTCCCCGGCAACCGTCCGACGACGACGCTGCTGGTGGATGCGCTGACGCCGCGCACGCTCGGTGCGCTGATCGCGCTCTACGAGCACAAGGTGCTGGTGCAGGCAACGGTGTGGGACATCAATCCGTTCGACCAGTGGGGCGTCGAGCTCGGCAAGATTCTCGGCAAGGTCGTCGAAGCCGACCTGTCGGCCGAGTCGCTCGATCCCGCCAAGCACGATTCGTCGACGACCGCGCTGATCGAGCGCGCGCGGGCGGCACTCACGCGCTGACGCGACAGCGTCGAACGCAGGCAGGCCGCACCGGGCGATCCACCCGGTGCGGCCGACAGGAAATTTGGTATCGCGCTATACCGCGTGCGGGGCGACGATGCGGCCCGCGTCGATGGTGACCGTCGTCGCGCAGCGCCGCGCGAGTTCGGGATCGTGCGTGACGAGCACGAGCGTCGCGCCGTGCGTGCGGTTCAGTTCGAACATCAGGTCGATGACCGCGTGGCCCGTGGCCGCATCGAGGCTGCCGGTCGGTTCGTCGGCGAACAGGATCGCCGGATGCGTGACGAATGCGCGCGCGAGCGCGACGCGCTGCTGCTCGCCACCCGACAGCAGCTTCGGATAATGTGCCGTGCGCTCGCCGAGACCGACCTGCACGAGCAGCGCGCGCGCACGATCGGCCGCCTCGCGCGCACTGATGCCGCCCTGCAACTCGAGCGGCAGCATCACATTCTCGAGCGCCGT
Organism: Burkholderia sp. BCC1977; assembly: GCF_905339595.1. Classification (NCBI taxonomy): domain Bacteria; kingdom Pseudomonadati; phylum Pseudomonadota; class Betaproteobacteria; order Burkholderiales; family Burkholderiaceae; genus Burkholderia; species Burkholderia sp. BCC1977. Next base: position 171,967 of record NZ_CAJPGQ010000007.1, on the reverse strand, counting down.
CAGGTGCGGCATCAACTGGAACGACTGGAACACGAACCCGACCGCGCCGTTGCGCAGCGCGGCGCGCTCGTCCTCGTCGAGTTGGTCGAGCGCGCGGCCGAGCAGGCGAACCGTGCCGCTCGTCGCGCTGTCCAACCCCGCAAGCAGGCCGAGCAGCGTCGATTTGCCTGACCCCGATGCGCCGACGATCGCGAGGCTGCTGCCGGGCCGCACGGCGAGCGTGATGCCGTCGAGGATCGTCAGCTCGCCCGTTGCATCGGCAACCCGCTTGCACACGTCATGGACTTCGATGATCGGATCGGTAATCTTGAACATGGACACGACATTCCGCTGGAAAAGACGCGCGGCGCTCGCCGCGCTGCTGGGTACCCTGGTCGCAACAACCATGCCCGCACGCGCCGCGACGGCGGCCCCGACATCGGGCCAGCCCGCGCTCGTCGTGCTCGGCGACAGCCTGTCGGCCGAATACGGGCTGCCGCGCGACACCGGCTGGGTTGCGCTGCTGCGGCAACGGCTTGCGAGCGAGCGAATCGATTATAGCGTCGCGAACGCAAGCGTCAGCGGCGACACCACGAGCGGCGGCCGCGCGCGACTGCCCGCGGTGCTGCAACGGCTCAAGCCGTCGATCGTCGTCGTCGAGCTCGGCTCGAACGATGCGCTGCGCGGCGTGCCGCTCGCGACGACCGAACGGAACCTGCGCGACATCATCGCCGATGCGCGGCAGGCGCGCGCGAAGGTCGTGCTGGTCGGCATGTACGTGCCGCCCAACTACGGACCCGACTACACGCAGAAATTCCATGCGGTCTATACGCGGCTGTCGAAGGAACTCGGCGTGCCGCTCGTGCCGTTCCTGCTGGCCGGCATCGAGAACAAGCCGGAGATGTTCCAGGCGGACCAGATGCACCCCGCGCAGCAGGCGCAGGGCATCCTGCTCGACAACGTCTGGCCGGCGCTGAAGCCGCTGCTCGGCAAGCCGCGCGGCTGACCTCGCGACTCGCTACCGCCGCAATGCAAAAAGCCCCGCTCGAAGCGGGGCTCTTTGTTGTTGCGGGCGAAACCGTGAACGGCGCTTCGCCTGGTTGTCGCTTAGTTGTCGCTTAGTCTCGGCTTAGTTGCCGCCGTCCTGCGACTGGCTCTGCGTGGTGCCGTACAGCTTCACCTTCGAGCGGTCGCGCAGCGCGGCGAGATACGCTTCGCCCTCGCTTTGCGCTTCGACCTGCGCCATCTGCTGCTGCGCGGCCGCGAGCTGCTGCGGATCGACGGCCGTACCCGGTGTCACCGCGTTCACGCGATAGATCGCGTAGCCGTCCGCACCGAGATCGACGCCGACGTACGCCGGCAGCGACTTCGCATCGACCTTGTAGACGGCGCTCAGGGCCGCCGGCGTCAGGCCCTGCGACTGCGTGCGCGACACCTTCTGCGCGGCCGCGAAGCCATCGGCCGACTTCGATTTCTGCAGCTCGGCCAGCTTCGCCGCGCCATCCTTCTTCGCGAGTTCCGCGGCCTGCTCGGCGACGACCTTCTGACGCACCGCGTCCTTGATCGTGTCGAGCGCCGGCACGGCAGCCGGCTTGTAGTCGGTCACGCGCGCCGAGATCAGCGTGTTGTTGCCCACGTCGATCGCCTGCGTGTTGTTCTGGCTCTTCACCGAGTCGCTCGCGAACACGGCGGCGAGGAACTTCGGATTGTTCAGCGGGCTCGTCGGCGGCAGTTGCGGATTCGGCGTCGGCGCGACGGTGGCCGTCTGGATCGTCAGCTTGTACTTGTCGGCGGCCGGCTGCAGCGTCTTCGCCTTTTCATACACGGTCGACGTGAAGCCTTCCGCGTTGTCCGAGAACGCCTTCGCTGCATACTGCTGTTTCAGCTCGACCGCGATCTGGTCCTTCACGTCCGCGAACGGCTTGACCACCGACGGCTTCACTTCCGTCGCCTTCAGGATGTGGAAGCCGAGATCCGATTGCACGACACCGCTCACGTCGCCCTGCTTCAGCGCGAACGCCGCATCGTCGAACGCCTTGCCGCCCGCCGTCGAGCCGCGCGTGATGAAGCCGAGATCGCCGCCCTTCGCTGCCGACGGCGCGTCCTGCGAGCTCTTCTGCGCGATCTGCGCGAACTGGTCCGGATGCGCCTTCACGTCGGCCAGCAGTTGCTCCGCCTTCGTCTTCGCGGCCGCCTTGTCGGCCGCGCTTGCGCCGCTCGCCGCAGCGATGAAGATGTGGCTCACGCGCACCTGCGCTTCCGAGCGGAAGTGCGTCGGGTTGTCGTCGTAGAACTTCTTGATGTCCGCGTCGGTCGGCTGCGCGCTCGCGGCAGCCGCTGCCGGCGAATAGACGAGATACTGGATCGTCGCGGTTTCCGGCGTCGCGAAGCGCTGCTTGTGCGCGTCGTAGTACGCGGCGAGTTGCGCTTCGGTCGGCTGGACCTTCGATGCGTAGTCGCTCGTCTTCAGCACCAGCGCCTGCACTTCACGCTGCTGCGCGGCCAGCTCCGACAGGCGTTGCGCCGGGCCCTTCGGCGTGAATGCGCTCGCGACGATGCTCGCCGGAATCTGCTGCAGCGCGAGGCTGTAGCGCACGCGTTCCTGGTACTGCTCGGGCGTCATCCCCTGGAACGACAGCAGCTGCGCGTAGCGTTCGACGTCGATCGTACCGTCGGGCTTCTTCAGCGACGCGATCATCGGGTCGCTCATCAGCGCGTCGCGCACGGCGTTGTCGGATGCGGTCAGGTGCAGGCGTTGCGTCTCGTCGGCCAGCACGCGTTGCTGGATCATGCCGTCGAGCACTTGCTTGCGATGTTCGGGCGTGTCGAACGCCTTGATGTCGAACTGCCCGCCGAGCGCCTGGCGCGCCTGGTCGATCTGCTGACGGAACGCGCCGTCGAATTCGACCCGCGTGATCTTGTGCCCGTTGATCGCCGCGACGTTCGCGCTGTCGTCGAAGAAACCGCGGAAACCTTGGATCCCGACGAAACCCAGCCCCGGCAACACGATCAGGAGCAGGAGCGCCATCATCAGGCGCTGGTGATTACGGAAGAAATCGAGCATGCGTGACGGGAAAATTGGACAAAACGTCCGATATTACAACATACGGGGTGCCACGGGAGAAAAGCAGGTGCGCAACGAGCGAGCGCAACCGACGATGCAAATGAAAAAGCCCGCACAAGGCGGGCTTCTTCATTTTCTGGCGGAGCGGACGGGACTCGCCTACATCCCGCAGGCCGCGGCTGCGCGTGCACGCGCAGCCCTTCGAGTCCCGCCGGAAGCCGCGCAGGCGGCTTCCTCCGCTCCGCAGTCACGCGCCCGCACGCGGGCACGAACGGAATCGCAAATGAAAAAGCCCGCACAAGGCGGGCTTCTTCATTTTCTGGCGGAGCGGACGGGACTCGAACCCGCGACCCCCGGCGTGACAGGCCGGTATTCTAACCGACTGAACTACCGCTCCTTGGTCTGGCTGAATCGGGAAACTGGTGGGTGCTGAGGGGTTCGAACCCCCGACCTACGCCTTGTAAGGGCGCCGCTCTACCAGCTGAGCTAAGCACCCGTTTCCGATTCGTTCTGGCTGCGATCTGCGTTTCGGCATCAACAACCAGCGAGCCTGCGAGTTTAATTCATCCCCGATCATTTTGCCAAGCCCGCGCGCAAAAAATTTTCACGTGCCGCTCAACACACGATGCGGATGCGCATAAAAAAACCCGCGGACACGCCGCGGGTTTTTCGTGAACGACCGTCAGCGACGGCGTTCAGGTTCTCAGTGCTTGACGACTTCCGTCGAACCGGCATCCTTCGCCGCCTCGCCGACCGGTGCCGCAGCCTTCGCCTCTTCTTCCGGCGGCAGCGGGGTCGGCGTACGTTCGAGCGCGAGCTCGAGCACCTTGTCGATCCAGCGGACCGGCACGATCTCGATCGCGTTCTTCACGTTGTCCGGAATGTCCGCGAGATCCTTCACGTTCTCTTCCGGGATCAGCACGAGCTTGATGCCGCCGCGATGCGCGGCCAGCAGCTTTTCCTTCAGCCCGCCGATCGGCAGCACTTCGCCACGCAGCGTGATCTCGCCCGTCATCGCGACATCGGCACGCACGGGGATCCCCGTCAGCACCGACACCAGCGCGGTCGTCATCGCACCGCCGGCGGACGGACCGTCCTTCGGCGTCGCGCCTTCCGGCACGTGGATGTGGATGTCCTGCTTCTCGAACGCTTCGTCCTTGATGCCCAGACGGCGCGAACGCGAGCGCACGACCGAACGTGCAGCCTCGACCGACTCCTTCATCACGTCACCAAGCGAACCCGTGCGGATCACGTTGCCCTTGCCCGGCATCACGGCGGCTTCGATCGTCAGCAGGTCGCCGCCGACTTCCGTCCACGCGAGGCCCGTCACCTGACCGACCTGGTTTTCCTTCGCCGCGAGGCCGAAGTCGTACTTGCGCACGCCGAGGAACGTATCGAGGTTCTCGCCATCGACCTTGATCGCGCCCGATGCCTTCTTCAGCAGCAGCATCTTCACGACCTTGCGGCAGATCTTCGACACTTCCCGCTCGAGCGAACGCACACCGGCTTCGCGCGTGTAGTAGCGGATGATGTCGCGGATCGCCTGCTCGGCGACCTCGATCTCGCCATCCTTCAGACCGTTGTTCTTCTTCTGCTTCGGCAGCAGGTAACGCTGCGCGATGCTGACCTTCTCGTCTTCCGTGTAGCCCGACAGACGAATCACTTCCATCCGGTCGAGCAGCGGCGGCGGGATGTTCAGCGAGTTCGACGTCGCGACGAACATCACGTCCGACAGATCGAAGTCGACCTCGATGTAGTGGTCGGCGAACGTGTGGTTCTGTTCCGGATCGAGCACTTCGAGCAGCGCCGACGACGGATCGCCGCGGAAATCCATGCCCATCTTGTCGACTTCGTCGAGCAGGAAGAGCGGATTGCGCACGCCGACCTTCGCGAGGCTTTGCAGGATCTTGCCCGGCATCGAGCCGATGTACGTGCGGCGGTGACCGCGGATCTCGGCTTCGTCACGCACGCCGCCGAGCGCCATCCGGACGAACTTGCGGTTCGTCGCACGCGCGATCGACTGGCCGAGCGAGGTCTTGCCGACGCCCGGGGGCCCGACGAGGCACAGGATCGGTGCCTTGACCTTGTCCACGCGCTGTTGCACCGCGAGATACTCGAGGATGCGTTCCTTCACCTTCTCGAGGCCGAAGTGATCCTCGTCGAGCACCTGCTCGGCGTTCGACAGATCGTTGTTGACCTTGCTCTTCTTGCGCCACGGCAGGCCGATCAGCGTGTCGATGTAGTTGCGCACGACGGTCGCTTCCGCCGACATCGGCGACATCAGCTTCAGCTTCTTGAGCTCGGCATCGGCCTTCTTCTTCGCTTCCTTCGGCATGCGCGCGGCGTTGATGCGCTTCTCGAGTTCCTCGAGATCCGCGCCCTCTTCGCCTTCGCCCAGCTCCTTCTGGATCGCCTTGACCTGTTCGTTCAGGTAGTACTCGCGCTGGCTCTTTTCCATCTGGCGCTTCACGCGCCCGCGGATGCGCTTTTCGACCTGCAGGATGTCGATCTCGGCTTCGAGCTGCGCGAGCAGGTGCTCGAGGCGCTCGATGACCGGGAACATCTCGAGGATGTGCTGCTTCTGGTCGAGCTTCAGCGGCAGACGCTCGGCGATCATGTCCGCGAGGCGACCGGCTTCGTCGATACCCGACAGCGACGTGAGAATCTCCGGCGGGATCTTCTTGTTCAGCTTCACGTACTGGTCGAACTGCGACACGATCGCGCGGCGCAGCGCTTCCGTTTCCGCGCTGTCGGCATGATCGGGCTCGAGCGGCATCACTTCGCAGGAGAACTGCGTCTCCTGCTCTTCGATCGACAACGCCTTCGCACGCTGCAGGCCCTCGACGAGCACCTTCACGGTGCCGTCCGGCAGCTTCAGCATCTGCAGGATGTTGGCGATACAACCGACCTCGTACATGTCCTTTTCGGTCGGTTCGTCCTTGGCCGCGGTTTTCTGGGCGACGAGCATGATGTGCTTGCCGCCTTCCATCGCTGCTTCGAGGGCCTTGATCGATTTCGGCCGGCCCACGAAGAGCGGAATCACCATGTGCGGGAAAACGACGACGTCCCGCAGCGGCAGCAGCGGGAGCGTGATGCGTTCCGGCGGGAGAAGTTGGGTGCCTGACATTTCATTTCCCCATGAGTGGAATCAATTGTTCGGTAATTGAGGCCGCCACAACGAATTGCAAGCCTTCAAGTGCGGGAAATATTCGGTAAGAAAGTAACCACCGCGTGTCGAGTCAGAGTTACCCACAAGATAAACGAAAAAAAGCCGCCCACGGACTCATGAACGGCCTTTTTCGCAGAACATCGTCGGCAAGCCGGTCAGTTCGAACCCGCCACCTTCGGCGTGTCCTCATAGATCAGCAGGGGTTTGCCGTCGCCATCGATGACGTTCTCGTCGATGATGACCTTGCTGACCCCTTTCATCGCCGGCAGCTCGTACATCACGTCGAGCAATGCCTGTTCGATGATCGAACGCAAACCGCGCGCGCCGGTCTTGCGGCGGATCGCCTTGCGGGCGACTGCCTGCAGCGCGCCCGGCCGGATTTCCAGCTCGACGCGCTCCATCGCGAACAGCTTGTGATACTGCTTGACGAGCGCGTTCTTCGGCTCGACGAGGATCTTCATCAGCGCGGCTTCATCGAGCTTGCCGAGCGTCGCGACCACCGGCAGGCGGCCGATCAATTCGGGGATCAGACCGAATTTGATCAGGTCTTCCGGTTCCGTTTCGCGCAGCACTTCGCCCGCGTCGCGTTCCTGCTTGCTCTTGACCGTCGCGCCGAAACCGATGCCCGTCTTTTCGGTGCGGTCGGTGATCACCTTCTCGAGGCCGTCGAACGCGCCGCCGCAGATGAACAGGATGTTGGTCGTGTCGACCTGGATGAAATCCTGGTTCGGGTGCTTGCGGCCGCCCTGCGGCGGCACCGATGCCATCGTGCCTTCAACGAGCTTCAGCAGCGCCTGCTGGACGCCCTCGCCCGACACGTCGCGCGTGATCGACGGGTTGTCCGACTTGCGGCTGATCTTGTCGATTTCGTCGATGTAGACGATCCCGCGCTGGGCCTTGTCGACCTCGTAGTTGCAGTTCTGCAACAGCTTCTGGATGATGTTCTCGACGTCCTCGCCGACGTAGCCGGCTTCGGTCAGCGTCGTCGCATCGGCGATCACGAACGGCACGTTCAGCAACCGCGCGAGCGTCTGCGCGAGCAGCGTCTTGCCGGAGCCCGTCGGGCCGATCAGCAGGATGTTGCTCTTCGACAGCTCGACGTCGTCCTTCTTGTCGAGATGCTTCAGGCGCTTGTAGTGGTTGTACACGGCCACCGCGAGGATCTTCTTCGCACGCTCCTGGCCGATCACGTACTGATCGAGGATGTCGCGAATTTCCTGCGGGCTCGGCAGATCCGACCGGGACAGGCTGGCCTCGACGCCGGCGGCAGCCGCCTCGTCGCGAATGATTTCGTTGCAGAGGTCGATGCACTCATCGCAGATGAACACCGACGGGCCCGCGATGAGTTTCTTCACCTCATGCTGGCTCTTCCCGCAAAACGAGCAATACAACAGCTTCTCGCTGTTCGAACCTTTTTTGTCCGCCATGAATGTAGAGCCTCCGGACAGGTAGATGACATGATACGCCGAATGCTCCGAACGCCGCGCCTAGGGCGCGACCGGAGCCGGCTGGATGCGCTTGCCGCAGATGCTCAAGGCACTCGGGACGTTGCAGGGGCGCCGCGTGAATCGGGGCGGCACCCCACTTAAGCTCACGGGCGCTTCAGCAGCACCTGATCGATCAGCCCGTACGCCTTCGCGTCCTCGCTCGACATGAAGTTATCACGGTCGGTGTCGCGCGCGATGCGCTCGACGTCCTGGCCCGTATGCTGCGCGAGCAGGTTGTTCAGCCGTTCCTTCAGGTAGAGGATTTCGCGTGCCTGGATCTCGATGTCGGACGCCTGGCCGCGTGCGCCGCCGAGCGGCTGGTGAATCATCACACGCGAGTTCGGCAGCGCGAAACGCTTGCCCTTCGCGCCCGATGCGAGCAGGAACGCGCCCATGCTGGCCGCGAGGCCCATGCAGAGGGTCGACACGTCCGGCTTGATGAACTGCATCGTGTCGTAGATCGCCATGCCGGCCGACACCGAGCCGCCCGGGCTGTTGATGTAGAGGCTGATGTCCTTGTCGGGATTCTCGCTCTCGAGGAACAGCAATTGCGCGACCACGAGGTTGGCGGTCTGGTCGTTCACTTCGCCGACCATGAACACCAGGCGTTCCTTCAGGAGACGCGAATAGATATCGTACGAACGCTCGCCGCGGCCGCTCGTTTCGACGACGATCGGAACCAGCCCCAGCGCTTGCGCCTCGAAACCCTGCGGCGCGTTCGAAGCAAGCATGTCCAGCAATTCAGCGCGAGTGATCATTCAATGAACCTTGTTCGAATGGAAAATTGAACGGAGGGAAGCCGCCCGCTCAATCGCCATATTAATGGCAACCGTGCGCTTGACGTAAAAACGGCGTGCGGGCCGTCGCTCCGACAGCCGGCACGCCGCTAGAGCGACACTTACGCTTGCGCCGATGCGCTCGCGAGTGCCTCGAAGCTCACTTCCTTGTCCGTCACCTTGGCCTTGCCCAGCACGAAGTCGACGACGTTGCTTTCAACGACGAACGCTTCCATCTCGGCGAGGCGCTGCTGGTTGGAATAATACCAGCGGACCACTTCCTTCGGGTCTTCGTAGCTCTTCGCGAACTCGTCGACTTCCGCGCGGATCTGTTCCGGCTTCGCTTCCAGGCTGTTCGACTTCACGAGCTCGGCCAGCACGAGGCCCAGCTTCACGCGACGCTCCGCCTGCTCGGCGAACATCTCGGCCGGGATCGGTGCGTCCTTCGCGTTCGGCACGCCGCGCTGCGCCAGATCCTGGCGAGCCATTTCGACGAGGCGTTGCTGGTCCTGCTCGATCAGCGCCTTCGGCACGTCGAGTTCGGAAATCTTCAGCAGCGCGTCCATCACCTGGTTCTTGACGATGGCTTGCGTGCGACGCTTCGCTTCGCGCTCGAGGTTTTCCTTGATCTCGCCGCGCATCTTCGTCAGATCGCCGTCTTCGATGCCGAGCGACTTCGCGAATTCGCCGTCGATTTCCGGCAGGTGCGGCCACTCGATCTTCTTCATCGTGACCGTGAATTGCGCCGTCTTGCCCGCCACGTCCTTGCCGTGGTAGTCGTCCGGGAACTTCAGGTCGAACGTACGCTGTTCGCCGGCCTTCAGGCCCAGCGCAGCCGTTTCGAATTCCGGCAGCATGCGGCCTTCGCCGAGCACGAACGGGAAATCTTCGGCCGTGCCGCCCTGGAATGCGACGTCGTCGATCTTGCCGACGAAGTCAACCGTCACGCGGTCGCCGTTCTTCGCTTCGGTATCCGCACCGCCGTCGCCGTGCTCGCCGGCTTCGCCGCGAGCGTGGAAGTGCACGCGCTGCTTGCGCAGGATGTCCAGCGTGCGGTCGATTTCGGCGTCGCCGATCGACGTCGTCGAGCGCTCGACTTCAGCCGTCGCCAGATCGCCGATCTTCACTTCCGGGTAGACCTCGAACGTCGCGTCGAACGCGTACGCATCTTCAGCCTGCTCCTGCTTCGGCTCGAAGCTCGGCTGGCCGGCCACGCGCAGGTTTTCCGCGCGGCTGATCGTGAAGAATTCCTGGCCGATCTTGTCGCTCAGCACTTCCGCCTCGACCTGGCCCGCGTACTGCTGGGCGACCATCTTCAGCGGCACCTTGCCCGGGCGGAAACCCGGCATGCGAACGTTCTTCGCGAGTTTCTGGATACGGGCGTCGATTTCCTTCTGCACGGTGTCCTTCGGCAGGGAAATCGTCACGCGGCGTTCAAGCTTGCCGAGGTTCTCAACAACGTTAGCCATGGCTTCAATCGTCCTAAAATTATTCGAGCGAATCGGGTTTTCCTTGCCGTGCCTGCCTGCGGCGTGAGGTGGATCACCTGCACACGCCGCGCCGGAGCGCCACGCCATCCCTGCACGCGCCGGATGGCTAGCGCAAGCGGCTCGGAGCACGGCTTTGGCCGGAAGAATCGACTATTCTAGCAAACAATTTTCCTCATACCGCCAGATCGGCACGACAACCCTGCGCACCCGCAGTGCCGCCCGGCCCCGCGCACGGCCATGCGCGCGGATCGCCGCTATGCCGAACGCCGTATCCACCGCGGGCCCGCCATCCTGTAAGCTCCGATTGAAGGTGCGCCGCGATCGCGACCGCCATCATTCTTCACACCAATCACGCCTTCCGGAGACACCATGCCGCAACACCCGTCCGCGCCTGTCGTCGTCATCGCGCCCGATTCGTTCAAAGGCTCGCTTTCCGCCGAGCAGGTCGCGGACGCGATCGCCACCGGCATCCGCCGCGCCCGGCCCGATGCGGTCGTGCGCTGCTGCCCGATGGCCGACGGCGGCGAAGGCACGCTCGATGCGATGCTGGCGGGCGGCGGCACGCGGCGCACGCTGCGGGTGGCCGGCGCATCGCTCGCGGCACGCGACGCGGCGGTCGGCGTGATCGACGCGCGCACCGCGATCGTCGAGACGGCCGAGATCGTCGGCATTACCGACGCGGTCGGCATGAGCGTGCCGGTCGACGCGCGCAGCACGCGCGGGATGGGCGAGGCGATCCGCACGCTGCTCGACGAGGGCGTGCGCCGCTTCTTCGTCGCGCTCGGCGGCAGCAGCACCAACGACGCCGGCGCGGGGTTGCTCGCGGGCCTCGGCCTGCAATGCTTCGACGCGGCCGGCCAGCCGGTCGAGCCCGTCCCGGCGCGGCTCGCCGACATCGCGCGGATCGACGCGTCGGGGCTCGATCCGCGCCTGAAGGACGCGGAATTCATCGGCATGTCCGACGTCGACAACCCGCTGACGGGCGCGCATGGCGCGACCGCGGTGTTCGGGCCGCAAAAGGGCGTGACGCCCGAGCAGGTGGCGACCCTCGACGCCGCGCTCGGCCGTTTCGCCGACCTGCTCGAGACCGCGCTCGACCGGCGCGGTCGCGACCTGGCCGGTGCCGGCGCAGCCGGGGGCCTCGGGTTTGCGCTGCACATGCTGGGCGCGCAGTTCGAAGCCGGCGCGGAAGTCGTCGCACGGCAGGTCGGGCTCGATGCGGCACTCGCCGGCGCCGACTGGCTGATCACCGGCGAAGGCCGCTCCGACGTGCAGACGCTGCACGGCAAGGCGCCGTTCATCGCGTGCCGTCATGCGCAGGCCGCCGGCGTGCCCGCGTCGCTGCTGTCGGGCGCGGTCGACCCGGCCGCGCTGCCGCGCCTGTCCGAACACTTTTCCGGCTGCTTCTCGCCCGCGCCCGGCCCGATCACGCTCGAGGTCGCGATCCGCGACGCGGCGAACCTGCTCGCGAACGAAGCCGAACAGTTGACACGGCTGAAGTACGGCGCACACTGACCGTTGACCCGAGCGCGCGATACAGGAACAATCGGGCCCGCCCTTTTTCTTCAGGATTCGACATGAAAGGCCGTCAAGCCGGGCTCGATCAGTTTCTGACCTATCGCCTCCATGCGCTCACGAAGCGATCCGACCGCGGGATCGCCGAGGTGTATCGGCACAAGCTGGACATCTCGCTGCCCGAGGCGCGCGTGATCGCCGCCGTCGGCGCCTTCGGCCCGTTCTCGATCATGGATCTCGCCCGCCATACCAATCTCGACAAGAGTCAGGCGAGCCGCGCGGCGGAAGCGCTGCTGCGCCAGGGACTGCTCGAGCGCAGCGCGAGCGAGGACGACGGCCGGATCGTGCTGATCGCGCTGACCGGCGACGGCCGCGCGCTGCATCGCAAGATCATGCCGATCGTGCGCAAGTGGAATGAAGGCTTGCTCGGGTGCCTGTCCGACAGCGAGCGCCAGACGTTCGAGCGGCTGCTCGACAAGGTGGTCGCGAACGCGGTCGAACGCGACGAGTGAGTCGCGCGGCGGACGTAGTCGGTGGCACGCCTGTATCGCGAAGGTGCGGCATGGACGGGAATCGCTGTGGCGGCTGCGCACGTGCTTCAAGCCAGGCGGGCCCAGCGCCTGCCGCTTTATTCAGATGAATCCTGCGGACCGCCCGAGTCTCCCGAGTCACACAAGCGCGCGGGCGGCGGCCCGGCTTCCCCTGCAGGGCGACCGGACGGCCGCTCGCCGTTTCTTCATTCTTCTCCACGTGCCGGCCGTCGCCGCCGCGATCCCTCTCCGCTATAGCCCGCTGTTCGCCGCACGCTGACGCAGCAACCCCAGCACCGCGTCGCAATACGGCGTCGGCACGTCGAGCTTGCGTCCCAGTTCCGGAAACACGCCGAGGATCGGTCCGGTTTCCAGCGGCCTCCCGGCCTCGAAATCCTGCAGCATCGACGTCTTGAACGCGCCGAGCTTGCGCGTCACGGCAATCCGTTCCGGCCCGCTCATCCCCGTATCGAGACCGAGTTTCGCACCGACCGCGGCCGCCTCCTCCATCATCCGCAACGCGAGATCCTGCGTGAACGGATCGTCGAGCAGTTGCTCGGCGGTCGAACCCGTCAGCGCGCTCAACGGATTCATGTTCATGTTGCCCCACAGCTTCGCCCAGATCTCGGTGCGGATCGCCGGCGTCGACTCGACGTCGAAGCCGCCCGCGGCGAGCGCCGCCGCGAACCGCGCGGTCGGCGCGTCGAGCCGCGCATCGGGCGAGCCGATGATCAGGCGGTTGCCGCGGCCACGACGCACGATACCCGGCGCATCGGTGCTCGACGACAGGTGCACGACGCAGCCGATCGCCTGCGCAGGCGGCAGCGCCGCCGAGACCGCACCGGCCGGATCGACCGCGTCGAGCGGCACGCCGTCGACCGGACCCGCGAGCCCGTGCGTGAACCACCACGGCAGCCCGTTCATCGCGGCGACGATCACCGTGCCGGGCCCGACCAGCGGCGCGATGCGCGCGGCCAGCGCCGGCAGCGCCTGCGCCTTCAGCGCGATCACCACGTAGTCCTGCACGCCGAGCGCGGCCGCGTCGTCGCTCGCGCGCACCGGCACCGACGCCACGGCGCCCGCCTCGTCGATCACGCGCACGCCGTGCGCGTTCAGTGCTTCGAGCGTCGCACCGCGCGCGAATGCGCTCACCGTCATGCCGGCCCGCGACAGCGCGGCCGCGAGCAACCCGCCGATCGCGCCGACACCGACCACCGCCGCGCGCACCGACCCTGAATTCGTGTCGTTCATGATGAAAATCCGTCTACCGGGAGCCGACGAGCATAACGCTCAATGGTTGCGGATACAACCATTCTCATTCACGCAAGCACCCGCATGCCCGTGTTCGCACGCGCGATTCAACGCGCCGCGCCGCCCGCCTCCACCGGCTCGTCGTCGGTCGGGCCGCCCGTCGAGCCGAGTACGCCGGCGATCTGGCTCTTGTCGTGCATGCCGAGCTTGCGGTACGCACAGCGCAGGTAGTGACGCACGGTCGTCGGCGAAATCGCCATCTGCTGCGCAACCTCCTTGTGCGAGCGGCCGGCACCGTAATAGCGGATCGCCGCCAGCTCGCGCGGGCTCAGCCGGTCGAGCAGCGAGCGCGGCCGCGCCTCGATCTGGAACAGTCCGGCGACGGGCACGCACTGGATGCGCAACGCATCGCCGATGAACGGCTGGCCCGACTGGCGCCGCACGTGCGCGACCAGCGGCTCCGGCACCCGCGGGCCCGTCCACGCCGGCCATTCGGTCCGCAGCACGTCGTCGAAGCCGTGATCGGCGTGATGCAGCACACCGAAGTTGTCGCACAGCGCACGCGCCGCCGGCGCAACCGCATCGCCGCGCTCGCGCGTGAGCTGTGCCGCGCGATTGATCGTCAGCGCGGCCGCCAGATGCGGGATCACTTCCTCGAAGCGGCTCGCGTCGTCGTCGCTGAACGGACGGTTCAGGCCCTGGCGGTAGATCGACATGAACGTCGTCAGCCCGAAGCGGCGATCCAGCGTGCACACGCACATCAGCTGCGCCAGCCCGTACCTCACGCACCAGTCGCGGAACCGCGCGTCGAACCCGGGCTCGACGACCGACAGCCGCACCGCGCGACCGTGCGCGCCGAGCAGCGTGCGTTGCGCGAGCGGATCGCAGTCGCGCACGCGTTTCCAGTCGCTGAAGAACGCGTGCGGAAGACGGTACAGGAAACTGTTGTGCATCACGGGACCGGTCGGCACGTGCGTCGCGACGCCGGTCCACGCGGCGTCGAACGGGATGAGCCCCTGCAGCAGCGAAAAGAAGCGGCACTCGAATTCACCGATGCTCGACTGCGCGGCGACCGCATACAGATCGAGCAGCATCAGGCCGAGTTCGCGCCGTGCCGGGTCGCCGCGCGTCACGCCGTCGAAATCCGCGCGGCGGGACGGCAGCGACGGCCACGCGGATTCGTCGAGCACGATCGCGGCCGGCACGTCGCGCAGCGCGTCGAGATCGTGCCCGATATCCGTCGTGATCCTCACCTTCCGCTCCCCTGCCCGATCGGGCCGCTGATGCGCGCAACGCAGACCGGCCGATTATAGCGACCGGCATTTTTGACGGGCGCCGCTGCCGGAACCCGCGGCAACCCCATCCATTTGAACGGTACGCCGCCCGTTGCTGCTGCGCAGCACGCCGCACCGCGGCGTCGCGGCACGGCCATGCCGGGCACCGCGGGTTTTCCACACCGTTCATCTGCACGACTGTTCGCCGGTTTTCCCGCTGCGGACACTGCGTCGCGACAACACAACGACACACGATGCAGGACGGTCTGGAGAACCCCACGTGATGACACCCCGCTTCATCCGCACGGCCACGGCCGCCGCAGCGCTCGCCGCGTGCAGCATCGCCGCGCACGCGCAATCGACCCTCACGCTGTACGGCGCGCTCGACGCCGGCGTGCAATACCTGACGCATGCCGACGGACGGCACGCGGCCGTGCAGTTGCAGAACTACGGCATCCTGCCGTCGCAGGTCGGGCTGAAGGGCACCGAGGATCTCGGCGGCGGCTGGCGCGCGCTGTTCAAGCTCGAACAGGGCCTCAACCTCAACGACGGCACCGCGACCGTGCCCGGCTATGCGTTCTTCCGCGGCGCGTACGTGGGTGTCGCGGGCCCGGTCGGCACCGTCACGCTCGGCCGGCAGTTCAGCGTGCTGTTCGACAAGACGCTGTTCTACGACCCGCTCTGGTACGCGTCGTACAGCGGCCAAGGCGTGCTCGTACCGATGAACGCGAACTTCATCGACCACTCGATCAAGTACCAGTCGCCGACGTTCGCCGGCTTCGATGTCGAGGCCCTCGCCGCGACGGCCGGCGTCGCGGGCAATACGCGCGCCGGACGCGTGCTCGAGCTCGGCGGCCAGTACACGAGCAACGGGCTGTCGGTCAGCGCGGTGCTGCATCAGGCGCATGGCGACGCGTCGGCAGCGGACGACGCGTCCGCGCGCCGCCGCGAACTCGGCACGCTCGCGGCGCGTTATGCCTTCGCGACGGTGCCGCTCACCGTCTACGCGGGCGTCGAGCGCCTGACCGGCGACCTCGATGCGGCGCGCACGATCGTCTGGGGCGGCGCGCGTTATCTGACGTCGGGCGGCATCGGGCTGAATGCGGGCGTCTACCACACCGACTCGCACACGCCGGCAATCGGCCACCCGACGCTGTTCATCGCGAGCACCACCTACGCGCTGTCGAAACGCACCGTCGCCTACGTGAACCTCGGTTATGCGCGCAACAGCGGCCAGAGCTCGCAGACCGTCTACGAATACGACCCGACGCCGCTCGCCGGTGCATCGCAGTTCGGCGCGATGGTCGGCATGTACCACCTGTTCTGATTCCGTCCAGCGAGATCCCGCCATGAAAACCCTTTGCTCCTCCGATGCCGCGCTGCCGTCCGACGGCCGCGCGTCGCCTTTCGCGCGCTCGACGCTCGTCGCGCTCGTCGTATTCGCCGCCATCACGCCGCTGCTGCTGCTCGTCGCGCCGGCCGTCGCCGGCCAGTTGGCGACGCAGCTCGGACTGTCCGCGTCGCAGATCGGCACCTACTTCTTCGTCGAACTCGGCGCGTTCAGCCTCGCGACCGCGCCGTCGTACCTGTGGCTCGGCCGCGTCGATGCGCGCCGCGTCGCCGCCTGCGCGATCGCGCTGTTCGGCGTGGGCAATCTCCTGACCGCGCTGTGGATGCCCGGCTTCGTCACGCTGCTCGCATTGCGTGCCGTGACCGCGCTCGGCGGCGGCTCGCTGATGGTGCTCTGCATGACCAGCGCGGCCACGAGCGAGAACAGCGATCGCGTGTACGGATTGTGGGTCGTCGGCCAGTTGATCGCCGGCGCGATCGGCCTGTTCGTGCTGCCGCACGTGTTCGCCGCGTTCGGGCTGCGCGCGCTGTATGTCGCGCTGGCCGTGCTCGCGCTGCTTGCCGCACCGCTGTCGCGCGGCTTTCCGGCGACGCTCGGTGCACGGACCGCATCGGCGCAGGCCGCGCGCGGCGCCACGACGGATACGCCGCGCCGCTTCGTCGCGCTCGCGATCGGTGCGGTGCTGACGTTCTATCTCGCGATCGGCAGCGTGTGGACGTTCGCGAGCCGCGCGGCGGCGGAAGCCGGACTGGATCCGCAGTCGACCGGCAACGTGCTCGCGATCGCGAGCGTGATGGGGATTGCCGGCGCGGCGCTCGCCTCGTGCGCGGGCGGCCGGCTTGCGCGGCGCGCGATGCTGGCCGCCGGTTACGCGCTGCTCGCCGCGTCGCTCGTCGCACTCGTCGCGCTGCCGCATGCGAGCGGCTACAGCGCCGCAATCTTCGCGTTCAAGTTCGCGTGGACGTTCGTACTGCCGTTCATTCTCGCGACCGTCGCGCAGATCGATACGTCCGGGCGCCTCGTCGCGACGCTCAATTTCGTGATCGGTGCGGGCCTCGCGGCCGGCCCGCTGCTCGCCGGGCTGTTGCTCGATGCCGGCGGCACGATGCATGCGCTGTTCGCGGCCGCCACCGCCGTCGCGATCGCGTCGTTCGCTGCACTGCGCCATCTCGATCGCCGCGCGCGGATCACCGTGGCTTCCGTTTCCTCCCAACCGTGACAGGTCAAGCACATCCATGAATCGCACTGCCTTCTTCACCGACGAACGCACCTTCTGGCACACCGGCGGCACACACGCGCTGTTCTTCCCGGTCGGCGGCTGGGTCCAGCCGCCGTCGAGCGCCGGCTACGCGGAATCGCCCGATTCGAAGCGCCGCTTCCTGTCGCTCGTGCAGGCGTCGGGCCTGGCCGATCACCTCGACATGCGCGGTGCCGCGCCGGCCACCACCGGCGATCTGCTGCGCATTCATCCGACGAGCTATCTCGACGCGTTCCGCGTGCTCAGCGCTGCGAACGGCGGCGACCTCGGCGATCTCGCCCCGTTCGGCAAGGGTAGCTACGAGATCGCCGCACTGTCCGCGGGTCTCGCGATCGCGGCGGTCGACACGGTCGTCGCCGAGCGCGCGGCCAACGCGTTCTCGCTGTCGCGACCGCCCGGTCACCACTGCCTGCGCGATCGCCCGATGGGCTTCTGCCTGCTCGCCAACATCCCGATCGCGATCGAGGCCGCGCGCGCGAAGCATGGCATCGAGCGCGTCGCGGTGATCGACTGGGACGTACATCACGGCAACGGCACGCAGTCGATCTACTACGACGATCCGGACACGCTGACGATCTCGCTGCATCAGGACCGCTGCTTTCCGCCCGGCTACAGCGGCGGCGACGAGCGCGGCGACGGCGCGGGCGTGGGTGCAAACCTGAACGTGCCGTTGCTCGCGGGCAGCGGCGACGACGCGTATCGCTACGCATTCGAGCGGATCGTGCTGCCGGCGCTGGAACGGTTCCGGCCGGAGCTGATCATCGTCGCGAGCGGCCTCGATGCGAGCGCGGTCGATCCGCTCGCGCGCATGCAGCTGCATACCGACAGTTACCGGTTCATGACGCGCGCGGTGAAGGAGGCGGCACGGCACCACTGCGGCGGACGGCTCGTGATCGTGCACGAGGGCGGCTATTCGGAGGCGTACGTGCCGTTCTGCGGACTCGCGATCGTCGAGGAGCTGGCCGGCATCCGCACCGAGGTCGCCGATCCGATGCTCGACCTCGCGATCGCGCAGCAGCCGGGCGAACGGTTCGTCGCGTTCCAGCGCGAGCTGATCGACGAACTGGCCGTGTCGTTCGGGTTGTAACGCGCGCTCACCAGCGATATGGGGCCGGCCCTTGCGCGATCGGTGCGGATGGGGTTTCCTGTGCTTTTACACCTGCCAGGCCCGGGCCCCTCTTCAGATGAAATCGTCTCCGCGCGATCCCGACACCAACGACAAAGCGCGCCGCCAGCCTTCGAAGCTCGTACTGAATATCGCGGCGGTGCTGATCGGCCTCGTCACGTTCGCGATCGGCGTGGCGTGGTTGATCTATAGCTGGATCGTCGATCGCGAAGCGCAGTATTTCGCGATTCCGCTGGTGTTTTCGGTGCCGGTGATCGTGGCGGTCGCGGTGCGGAGCTTCTGGGACTAGGTGCGCCCGAAAAGACAAAGCGCCGCGGTCGGTGGACACGCGGCGCTTTTTATCCATCATCCAGTGCGGTAGCGAGAGGTGCGGCTCGCTCCCGGCCGCTTACAGGCCGACATGCCTGCACGGGTTGGGGGCGGCACCCTGATACCCGCTGGCGAAACCGAGCGCGGAGCCGAGCAGCGCCGTGCCGACCGATTTCAGGACGGTTTCGCCCGACAACGACACCCCGCTCGAGATCAGTCGGCCCGAATAGGCCGAGCACTCCGGGGAGGCTGCGCCGGTCTGTACGGGCCTGGCGCTCCACGTGACGTTGTCGGCGGCCGTCGTGGCAGATGCCGGAACGGCCAGCGCGAGCGTGAGTACGGCAATCGATGTGCGTGCGATGTTCTTCGTCATGGACGGTCCTCGGCAAGACGCGCTGCGGACAGGAATTGTAATGAAGATATTACACGCCATACGCGATCCGAATTTCCGCATGCTCGACGGCCGCCGCGTATCGGCGAAAAACCGTCATCAACGAAAAAGCGCTGCCGGTCAGCCGACCGGCAGCGCTTTTTCGGGAACGGCCCTTGGGAGGCACGTTCGACTTCGTGGTGCGTGAGGCCGGACTCGAACCGGCACACCCTTGCGGGCGTCAGGACCTAAACCTGGTGCGTCTACCAATTTCGCCACTCACGCGTATTCCTGTCGCCTGACCGCGCGGCACGCAAGATGCGTTCTCCACGCGCCCGGGACGTCATGCCGGCCCGAAAACCGGCACGCCCGATCAGGCGAGCGCGAGATTCTACCCGATCTGCGCAGCATTGTCTCGTCCCGCCGGCACCCGTCGGACAGCGATGCTAGAATGCCGCGCTCGACGTGCCGGCCATGCGCCGGCGCGCGTCCCCGAACCCGCCTCCGCCACGATCCCACCCGTGAACTTCGACGACTACTGTCAGCAAAAGGCCGCCCCCGCGGGCTCCAGCGTCTACTACGCGCTGCGCCAGGCGCCGCTCGCCGCCGAACCGCGCCTGACGGCCCTGTTCGCGCTGCGCCGCGAACTCGAGGAAACCGTCAAGGAAACCAGCGATCCGACCGTCGGACACACGAAGCTCGCGTGGTGGCACAAGGAACTCGCGGCGCTCGCCGCCGGCGAACCGTCGCACCCGGTCACGAAGGCGCTCGCGCAGCACCACCCGGCGATCGCGGCCGAAACCGACGCGCTGCGCACACTCGTCAACGGTTACGGGATGGATCTCGAACAGGCACGTTACCTGGATTTCGCGAACCTGCAGCGCTACATCGCGCAGGTCGGCAGCACCTTCACGTCGCTGGTCGCGCGCGCAAGCGCCGCGAATCCGGCCGACCCGCAACCGTGGGCCGCGGATGCCGGCCGCGCGCTGATGCTCGCGCAATTCGTGCAGGAACTCGGCAACGATGCGCGCCATGGCCGCATCTATCTGCCGATCGACGAACTGCAACGCTACAACGTGACCGCGGCCGACCTGCTGAACCGCCGCTACAGCCCGGCCTTCACCGAGCTGCTGCAGTTTCAGACGGCCCGCGCGCGCGAAGCGCTCGCCGCCGCCGAAGCCGCGATCCCCGCAGCCGAACGCCGCGCGCAGCGCACGCTGCGTGCGCAGATCGCACTGGCCGGCGCGCTGCTCGACGAAATCGAACGCGACGGCTACCAGGTGCTGCACCAGCGCATCGCGCTGACGCCGATCCGCAAGCTGTGGATCGCGTGGCGCGCCGCGCGCCGCCGCTGATCAGCGCCCTCGCGCACGACCACCTCACACCTTCAGCAGCGGCAGCGTGTCGAAGCGCTGCTGCAGCACATGCGTCGCATCGAGCCCCCACCACGGCCCGAGCACGGTCGCATACAGCTGCCGGAAATCGACCGCGACCGGCAGGTTGCCGTTGCCGTCGAGGTGCCCGAGCGCGGGCGCCGCACCATACAACCCGCCGGCCACGCGGCCGCCCATCACGAAATGCGGCGCGGCGGTACCGTGATCGGTGCCGTTGCTCTGGTTCTCGCGCACGCGCCGCCCGAATTCCGCATACGTCATCACGAGCGCCTGGTTCCAGCGCCCGAGTTCGATCAGCGCACCGCGCATCGCACTCATCCCTTCCGCGAACTGCTTGAGCAGCGCCGCCTGCTGCCCCGGCTGGTTCTGGTGCGTATCGAAACCGTTGAGCGTGAGCCGCAGCACCGCGATGCCGTCCTGCGCGCCAGGCCCCGACGCCTCGCATGCCGCGAGCACCTGCATCGCGGTCTTCACCGACGTACCGAACGTACCGGCCGGAAACGCCGTCCTGAACTCGCGCATCCCGCCGCGCGGGCGCAGCCGGTCGGCCGCCTTCACGATGTCGTTCTCGACGTCGATGATGTGCGCGAGCGCCGGGTTCCGTTCGCGCAGCGACGACGGTTCGGCCAACCGCGCCGCGCGGATGAACTGCGCGGGATTGACGAGCGCGATCGCACGCGCACCGTTCGCGAGCGGTCCCATCTCCGCGCTGCCGAGCACGACGCCGTCCGCCGCGAAGCCCGGCGGCACCGGCGCCTGCGCGAACGTGCGCGTGAGCCAGCCTTCGTGCAGGTACTGGTCCGAGCGCGACGCGGTATCCCAGATCTCGATCGAGCGGAAATGCGACAGGTTCGGCTGCGGATAACCGACACCTTGCACGATCGCGACCTGTCCATCGCGCCACAGCGGCATCAACGGCGCGAGCGACGGGTGCAGCCCCGTCTGCGCATCGAGCTGGAGTACCTGGTCGCGCTTGATGCCGATGCTGCGGCGGAACTGGTAGTAGAGCGGATCCGCATACGGCACCACCGTGTTGAGGCCGTCGTTGCCGCCCTTCAGCTCGACGAGGATCAGCACGTTCGCATAGCCGGCCACCGGCCGCCGCCCCGCCGCGGCTATCGATGCAGCCTGCGCGGGCGGCTGCCACAACGACACGCCCGCGGCGGCCGCGGCGCCCGTCAGCGTCAGAAAATCACGTCGGTTCATCGTGCATCCTTCGGTTCGCCGCGCGGCATGGCCACCGCGGCAGCGCGCCTGTTCGTCGTCGATTCAGTCGTTTCAGTCATTTCAGTTGATAGGCCGGATCCATCAGCAGCGCCTCGAGATACGCACTGCCGGTCGAGTCCGTATCGATCGCCGCGACCGGCGACACCGGTAGCACCGCGTGCTGCAGCTGAAGCTCGGTCGACAATCCGGCGATCGCCTGCGGCCGCGCACGATACTGCGCGAGCCAGCGTTCGAGATCGAATCGCAGGCCGCCGCGCGCGGGCTTCACCGGCGCGCCGCGCATGCCGGCCATCGACGCGGCGTCGGCAACCGGCATCGCGCGCGCATTCGGCGACGGCGCCGCCATCGCATGCGCGGGCGCCCGCATGCCGGCCGTCTCGGTCGCGCGGAACAACTGCTCGACGAACTGCTTGCGCGCAAGCAGCGTGGTGCTGTTGATCCACATCGCGCCGCCCGGCCAGCCCTTCACGTTCGGCGGATAGAACAGGTTCTGCCCGAGCGTGCGCACGGTGTTCGCGAGCATCTGCGGATCGCCGTACGCGACGTCGAACAGCCGCACCGACCCGACGACGAACTCGGCCGGCGACTTCACGAGCACGCCGCGATTGCGCGGATCCCAGAATGCGTCGGTCGACCAGAGCGCGGCGAGCGCCGCGCGCAGGTCGTAGCCGCTCGCGCGAAACCGTTCGGCCACGCCATCGAGCGCGCCGGCGTCAGGTGTATCGGACACGAACTCGCGCCACAGCTTGCCCGCGACGAAGCGGGCGGTGTCGGGCCGCTTCAACAGGATGTCGAGAAACCCGTCGCCGTCGAACGCGCCGGTCTCGCCGAGGATCGTCTTGTCGCCCGCGTCGTGCCATTCGGGCCGCACCACGAAGCGCAGCGTATCGGGATCGACGCTCCAGCCGGTCATCGCGCGCGCGGCCTCGGTCACGTCGCGCTGCGTGTAATGCCCTTCGCCAAGCGTGAACAGCTCCATCACCTCGCGCGCGAAATTCTCGTTCGGACGGCCCTTGCGGTTGCTCGCGCCGTCGAGATACTGGAGCATCGCCGGATCCTTCGCGACCGCATGCAGCAGCGTGCCGAAATTGCCGAGCGCCTCGCGGCGAAACAGCGCATTCTGCGCGGCCATCGTCTGCGGATACGGGACCTTGTCCTGCCCCGACGTGAAATGCCCGTGCCAGAACAGCGTCATGCGCTCGGTGAGCGGCGACGGCGTCGCGACCATCTCGTTGACCCACGCCGCGCGCAACGCATCGTAGCGGCGATTGCGTTCGCGCTGCTCGTCGCGCCGCATGTCGGGCGTCAGCGCCTGTCGCTGCGCGCGGGTCGGCGGCATCTCGGCGAGCCAGTCGGGCCAGGTCGTCACGGGGTCGCGACGCACGTTGCCGAGCGTGTCGGCCACGACTTGTGCCCGCGTCATCCCGACGATGCGGGCGACCTCGGCCGGTGCGGGAGAAAAGCCGGTACGGCTCAGGAAGAACAGCGCATCGTCGGCGTCGAGCGGCGCCTGCATGGCGGGCGATGCCGGGGCGGCAGCGGTCGCTTTCATCGTCGTGGGCTCCCGGAACGCACCAGCGGTGCGGATGCCGGTTCAACGGCAGCACGCCGCCGAAAGTTGACCGAAAAATTGCTACGGAATCTTTCCGCGCCATGCGAAGGCGCGTGCGTGTCAGCGCTTGTACAGCTCGCGGACGGCGTCCTCGATGTGCTGGCGCAGCAGGTGGCGCTCCTCGGGCGTCATGTGCCCGTCGCGACGGTGCTGATCGAGATCGGGAGGCACGGCGGAACGGACCGCCATGTCGGCGGCGCGGTCGGACTGCGGCGCTTTGCCGCGCTGCAGCTTGCGCGACGGGGCGCCCTGCTCGGGGCGCTGCGCATACGCGAAGTTCGACGCATATGGACCGGCAAGTGCGATCGTCAGCATCAGTGCAATCCGGGCAGATCGCATGACCGTCCTCGCTTCTTTGGTCGATTTGTTCCCTTCGTCACGCGGCAACCGGTTACCTCTGGTACTTGAAAAACCCTGCGGAATTCGGGTGTACAAAGATGAAAGATGGAGTGCAGGGGAGTATCTACCGAATTTCGGCTTCGAGTAAAGGAATCTCTATAGCCTGCCTTTACTCCGCGCGACACTACGGGTAAATTTTGTAACGGACTGTAACGTGCGAAATTACGCGGCCGTGCGTGATTTCCCATTCGCGATAAGATGCCGCTCATGGAAACGAAAAACCCCTCCAAGATTCTCGTCGTCGACGACGACCCGCGCCTGCGCGATCTGCTGCGCCGCTATCTCGGCGAGCAGGGTTTCAACGTATACGTCGCGGAGAACGCGACCGCGATGAACAAGCTCTGGGTGCGCGAACGCTTCGACCTGCTCGTGCTCGACCTGATGCTGCCGGGCGAAGACGGCCTGTCGATCTGCCGCCGCCTGCGCGGCAGCAACGACCGCACGCCGATCATCATGCTCACCGCGAAGGGCGAGGACGTCGACCGCATCGTCGGCCTCGAGATGGGCGCCGACGACTACCTGCCGAAGCCGTTCAACCCGCGCGAACTCGTCGCGCGCATTCACGCGGTGCTGCGCCGCCAGGCGCCGGCCGAGCTGCCGGGCGCGCCGTCGGAAACCACCGAGGTGTTCGAGTTCGGCGAGTTCTCGCTGAACCTCGCGACGCGCACGCTGACGAAGTCCGGCCAGGAAATTCCGCTGACGACCGGCGAATTCTCGGTGCTGAAGGTGTTCGCACGCCATCCGCGCCAGCCGCTGTCGCGCGAAAAGCTGATGGAGCTCGCGCGCGGCCGTGAATACGAAGTGTTCGACCGCAGCCTCGACGTGCAGATCTCGCGCCTGCGCAAGCTGATCGAACCGGATCCGGGCAGCCCGCGCTTCATCCAGACCGTGTGGGGCCTCGGCTACGTGTTCATTCCGGACGGCGCCGCCTGATCTTTTTCCTTTCCGGTTTCGCCCGTCCACGGCCCGTCCCATGCGCATCGACCGGCGCCTCCTGCAGCTCGCGTTCGGCGGGCTGTTCTGGCGCACCTTCCTGCTGATCGCGCTGCTGATCTCGGTCAGTCTCGCCGCGTGGTTCCAGAGCTTTCGCGTGATCGAGCGCGAGCCGCGCGCGCAGCGCGTCGCGCTCCAGCTCGTCGCGATCGTGAAGCTCACGCGCACCGCCCTGCTCTATTCCGATCCCGATTTGCGGCGCGCGCTGCTGCAGGATCTCGAGAGCAACGAGGGCGTGCGCGTGTACCCGCGCGAAAAAACCGACAAGTTCAAGCTGCAGCCCGACGAATCGCTGAACCGCCTGATCGAACACGACATCCGCAGCCGTCTCGGCGACGATACCGTGATCGCGCAGTCGGTCAACGACATCCCGGGCGTGTGGATCAGTTTCAAGATCGACGACGACGATTACTGGGTCGCGCTCGACCGCGACCAGCTCGACAGCGTCACAGGCCTGCAGTGGGCCGGCTGGGGCCTGTTCGCGCTCGCGCTGTCGCTGTTCGGCTCCGCGTTCATCACGAGCCTCGTGAACCGGCCGTTCTCGCGGCTGGCGCTCGCCGCGCGGCAGATCGGCTCGGGCCAGACGCCCGAACTGCTGCCCGAGCGCGGGATGGGCGTCGCGGCCGACACCAACCGCAGCTTCAACCAGATGGTGCGCGACCTCGAGCAGCTCGAGGCCGATCGCGCGCTGATGCTCGCGGGCATCTCGCACGACCTGCGCACGCCGCTCGCGCGGCTGCGGCTCGAGACCGAGATGAGCCCGTCCGACCAGGCGACCAAGGACGCGATGGTCGACGACATCGAGCAGATGGATCGCATCATCGCGGCCTTCATCGACTACGCGCGTCCGACCCAGCGCAAGCCGGAGCCGGTCGACCTGTCGTCGATCGCGCAGGAAGTCGCCGCACGCGTGTCGGGCGAGGACGGTGTCGAAATCCGCACGCGGCTCGCGCCGACCGCCGTGATCGAAGCCGACGAGACCGACATGCGCCGCGTGATCGGCAACCTCGTCGAGAACGCGCGCAAATACGGCCAGAGCCGCGACGACGGCGTGTCGCGCATCACGCTCGAGACGCGCGTGACGCACGCGCGCGTCGAGCTGTCGGTGAGCGACGAGGGCCCCGGCATCCCCGAGGACCAGCTGCCGCTCGTGATGCGGCCGTTCTACCGCGTCGACACGGCGCGCACCAAGGCGGACGGCACGGGGCTCGGCATGGCGATCGTGCTGCGCCTCGTCGGCCGCTATCGCGGCGCACTGCGCCTGCGCAACCGCAGCCCCGAAGCGGGCCTCGAAGTCACCCTCGAATTCCCCGGCGCCGGCAAGGCGCGTGCGACGGCGTGACGCGTTCGCGCACGCCTCCCGCGCGGCACACTATCGGCGCGGTTGAAAAAAACTATGGGAATCGTTAGTCAAAATCTATTGAAGCGTTTTGTTAATAGTGTTATAGTCTTGCCCATGCTGTCACATCAACGTTGCAGCACCGAGGTAGCTTGACTCAGTCTTCTTCCCAACTCATACAGGAGTATCCGCATGAAAACCGTGGGCGATAAACTCGAAGCATTCACCGTCGTAGCCGCGAAGCCGGGCTTCAACAATCACGAGGAAAACGGCCAGTCGGCATTCGAGACCGTCACCGAAGCGTCGTTCCCGGGCAAGTGGAAGATCATCTACTTCTATCCGAAGGATTTCACGTTCGTGTGCCCGACGGAAATCGTCGAGTTCGCGAAGCTGACGAAGCAGTTCGAAGAGCGCGACGCCATCCTGCTCGGCGGCAGCTCGGACAACGAATTCGTGAAGCTCGCATGGCGCCGTGAGCACAAGGACCTGAACAAGCTGAACCACTACTCGTTCGGCGACGTCAAGGGCGAGCTGATCGACCAGCTCGGCGTGCGCGACAAGGAAGCCGGCGTGGCCCTGCGCGCGACGTTCATCGTCGATCCGGACAACACGATCCAGCACGTTTCGGTGAACAACCTGAACGTCGGCCGCAGCCCGGAAGAAGTCCTGCGCATTCTGGACGGCCTGCAAACGGACGAACTGTGCCCGTGCAACCGTGCAGTCGGCGGCGCAACGCTGTAAGCGCATCGATGCACGAAGCCCGCGGCGCACGTCCTGCCTGCGGGCTTTTTTAACGGCCAACCCATAGGAGATATCAATGGAATTCATCGACTCGATTAAGGCGCGTATCCCCGACTACGCGAAGGACATTCGCCTGAACCTCGACGGCACGATCTCGCGCTCGTCGCTCGAAGGCACCGATGCAGTCGGCGTCGCGCTGGCGGCGGCGGTCGCGGCGAAGAGCACCGTGCTCGTGAAGACGATCCGCGAAGCCGGCGTGCTGTCGCCCGAAGAGACGAACGCCGTGCTGACGGCGGCCGCGCTGATGGGGATGAACAACACCTGGTATCCGTATGTCGAGATGGCCGACGACGCCGACCTGAAGACGCAGCGCGCCGAGCTGCGGATGGGCGCGTATGCGTCGCACGGCGGCGTCGACAAGCGCCGGTTCGAGATGTACGCGCTCGCCGCGTCGATCGTCGGCAAGTGCCACTTCTGCGTGAAGTCGCACTACGCGCTGCTGAAGAACGAGCAAGGGATGACGACGACGCAGCTGCGCGACGTCGGCCGCATCGCGTCGGTGATCAACGCCGCCGCGCAAGTGATCGCCGCCGAAGGCGAATAAGCGCTCGCGCAAGCGGCAGCACGGTGCGGCGGCCATCCGCGCCGCACCGGACCGCAAAACGAAAATGCCACGCAAACGCGTGGCATTTTTCATTCCGGCGGCGCAACCGGCGCGCCGCTTCGGGCCGGCATCGGGCGCTCACGCGCCCTGCTTCACCAGCAGCGCGGCGGCCTGCGCCTCGATGCCCTCGCCGCGGCCGAGGTAGCCAAGCTTCTCGTTGGTCTTCGCCTTCACGTTCACGCGCTCGAGCGGCAGCCCGAGATCGGCCGCGATGTTCGCGCGCATCCCGTCGATGTGCGGTGCGAGCTTCGGCGCCTGCGCGATCACCGTGCTGTCGACGTTCTGGATCGTGAAGCCGGCCGCCTTCACGCGGGCGACGCACTCGCGCAGCAGCACACGGCTGTCCGCGCCCTTGAACGCCGCGTCGGTGTCGGAGAAATGGCGGCCGATGTCGCCGAGCGCCGCCGCGCCGAACAGCGCGTCGGTGATCGCGTGCAGCAGCACGTCCGCGTCCGAGTGGCCGAGCAGGCCGCGCTCGTACGGAATCGTCACGCCGCCGATGATGAGGGGGCGCCCCGGGACGAGCTGGTGCACGTCGTAGCCTTGTCCGATTCTGAAATCCATGCGTAATCCGGTTTGAGATGAGGTGAAAGTCAGGAAGCGTTCGCGGGGCGCGCGAGGATCGCTTCCGCGAGCGCGAAATCTTCCGGGTACGTGACCTTGAAGTTGCGCAGGCTGCCCTGCACGACGCGCGGCGTATGGCCGGCCCATTCGATCGCGCTGGCCTCGTCGGTCAGGTCGTGCCCTTCGCGCTGCGCGCGCAGGATCGCGTCGCGCAGCATGCCGATGCGGAACATCTGCGGCGTCTGCGCCTGCCACAGCGCGTCGCGCGACTCGGTGCGAGCGATTGCGTCGCCGCCGGCCGGCACGCGCTTGAGCGTATCGGCCACCGGCAGCGCGACGATGCCGCCGACCGGATCGTCCTTCAGCGTCGCGACCAGCGTGCGGATCAGCTCCGGCGTGATGCCGGGGCGCGCGGCGTCGTGCACGAGCACCCAGTCCTGGTCGGTCGCGCCGAATTCGGCCAGCTCGAGCAGCCCGTTCAGCACCGACGCCTGCCGCGAGCCGCCACCGCAGCGGCGCACCGCGAAGCGCAGGCCCGCGAAGCGGCGCGCGTCGAAGTGCGTGTCGTCGGGCGCGAGGACGACGAGCGTCTGCGCGAATTCGCTGCACGCGTCGAACGCGGCGAGCGTGTAATGCAGGAGCGCGCGGCCGGCCAGCGTGCGATATTGCTTCGGCACGGCCGAACCGGAACGGCTGCCCGTGCCGGCGCAAGGAATCAGGGCGAAAAGTCGGGGAGTCACGAAGAAGAAACGCCGGAAAGATGAAATCGAGAAGCGGATTTTATAATAGGTCTTTCGTCTCGACCGGCGCGCCGCGCCGCGCCCGTGCCCGCCACCCCTGCCGTCCCTATGCCAGACAACGCTTCCACCCCGTTCGCCTCGCCCGTCGCCCGTGTCAAACCGGGCCAGCGGTTCGCCTTCGACGGCGCGCACGGCTCCGCCGACGCACTCGCCATCGCCCGCTATCTCGCCGACAACCGCGACGCGGTCCCGCTCCTTGCGGTGATCTGCGCGAACGCGGTCGACGCGCAGCGGCTGTCGCAGGAACTCCGCTACTTCTCGCCCGATGCGCGCGTGCGCCTGCTGCCGGACTGGGAGACGCTGCCGTACGACACGTTCTCGCCGCACCAGGATCTCGTCTCCGAGCGCCTGGCGACGCTGCACGACCTCGGCGAGGGCCGCTGCGACATCCTGCTGGTGCCCGCGACCACCGCGCTGTACCGGATGCCGCCCGCGTCGTTCATGGCCGCGTACACCTTCGCGTTCGCGCAGGGCGAGCGGCTCGACGAGGCGAAGCTGAAGGCGCAGCTCACGCTGGCCGGCTACGAGCACGTGAGCCAGGTCGTGCGGCCCGGCGAATACTGCGTGCGCGGCTCGCTGATCGACCTGTACCCGATGGGCTCGCCGCTGCCCTACCGGATCGACCTGTTCGACGACCAGGTCGACTCGATCCGCGCGTTCGATCCCGATACGCAGCGCAGCCTCTACCCGGTGCGCGACGTGCGCCTGCTGCCCGGCCGCGAGTTTCCGTTCGACGAAGCGGCGCGCACGGCGTTCCGCAGCCGCTGGCGCGAGACCTTCGAAGGCGACCCGAGCCGCGCGCCGATCTACAAGGACATCGGCAACGGCGTGCCGTCGGCCGGCATCGAGTATTACCTGCCGCTGTTCTTCGACGAGACGGCCACGCTGTTCCACTACCTGCCGCAGGATTCGCACCTCGTGTTCACCGGCGATCTCGAAGCGTCGATCCGCCGCTTCACGGCCGATACGAAGCAACGCCACGCGTTCCTCGCGCACGATCGCGAGCGGCCGATCCTCGAGCCGCAGCGCCTGTTCCTGTCCGACGAGGACTTCTTCGCGTTCGCGAAGCCGTTCGCGCGCGTCGTGCTGCCCGCGCAGCCGGCCGGCGGCTGGGCGACGGGCCTGCCCGAGCTCACCGTCGACCGTCATGCGGACGATCCGCTCGCCGCGCTGCGCACGTTCGTCCAGTCGTCGGGCAAGCGCGTGCTGCTGACGGTCGAATCGGCCGGCCGCCGCGAAACGATCCTGCAACTGCTCGCCGAACATCACCTGCGCCCCACGTCGAACGACCACTTCGCGGGCTGGCTCGAAAGCGACGCGCCCTTCGCGCTCGGCGTCGCGCCGCTCGCGAGCGGCTTCGCGGTGCCGGGCGAAGGCTACGCGATCGTCACCGAAACCGAGCTGTACGGGGCGCTCGGCCGCCGCGCGGGGCGCCGCCGCCAGGAACAGGCGAGCAACGTCGACGCGATGGTGCGCGACCTGTCGGAGCTGAAGGTCGGCGATCCGGTCGTGCATGCGCAGCACGGCATCGGCCGCTACATGGGCCTCGTGTCGATGGATCTCGGCGAAGGCGAGACCGAGTTCCTGCATCTCGAATACGCGGGCGACAGCAAGCTCTACGTGCCGGTCGCGCAATTGCACGTGATCTCGCGCTACAGCGGCGCCGATCCCGACAGCGCGCCGCTGCACGCACTCGGCTCGGGCCAGTGGGAGCGCGCGAAGCGCAAGGCCGCGCAGCAGATCCGCGACACGGCCGCCGAGCTGCTGAACCTGTACGCGCGCCGCGCGGCCCGCGAAGGCCATGCGTTCGCGCTCGAGCCGCGCGACTACGTGAAGTTCGCGGAAAGCTTCGGCTTCGAGGAAACACCCGACCAGGCCGCGGCGATCGCGGCCGTGATCGGCGACATGACGAGCGGCAAGCCGATGGACCGCCTCGTGTGCGGCGACGTCGGCTTCGGCAAGACCGAAGTCGCGCTGCGCGCGGCGTTCATCGCGGTGATGGGCGGCAAGCAGGTCGCGCTGCTGTCGCCGACCACGCTGCTCGCCGAGCAGCACACGCAGACCTTCGCCGACCGTTTCGCGGACTGGCCGGTGCGCATCGTCGAGCTGTCACGCTTCAAGACCGCGAAGGAAGTGAACGCGGCGATCGCGCAGATCAACGAAGGCAGCGTCGACATCGTGATCGGCACGCACAAGCTGCTGTCGTCGGACGTGCAGTTCAAGCGCCTCGGCCTCGTGATCATCGACGAGGAACACCGTTTCGGCGTGCGCCAGAAGGAAGCCCTGAAGGCGCTGCGCGCGGAAGTCGACGTGCTGACACTGACCGCGACGCCGATCCCGCGGACACTCGGGATGGCGCTCGAAGGCTTGCGCGACTTCTCGGTGATCGCGACCGCGCCGCAGAAGCGCCTCGCGATCAAGACCTTCGTGCGCCGCGAGGAGGAAAGCGTGATTCGCGAAGCGATGCTGCGCGAGCTGAAGCGCGGCGGCCAGGTGTATTTCCTGCACAACGAGGTCGAGACGATCGAGAACCGCAGGACGATGCTCGAGGAGCTCGTGCCCGAGGCGCGCATCGCGATCGCGCACGGCCAGATGCACGAACGCGAACTCGAACGCGTGATGCGCGATTTCGTCGCGCAGCGCGCGAACGTGCTGCTGTGCACGACCATCATCGAGACCGGCATCGACGTGCCGAGCGCGAACACGATCATCATGCATCGCTCCGACAAGTTCGGCCTCGCGCAGCTGCACCAGCTGCGCGGCCGCGTCGGCCGTTCGCACCACCAGGCGTATGCGTACCTGCTGGTCCATGACCCGCAGTCGCTGACCAAGCAGGCGCAGCGCCGGCTCGAGGCGATCCAGCAGATGGAGGAACTCGGTTCGGGCTTCTATCTCGCGATGCACGACCTCGAGATCCGCGGCACCGGCGAGGTGCTCGGCGACAAGCAGTCGGGCGAGATCCACGAGATCGGCTTCCAGCTGTACACCGACATGCTGAACGACGCGGTGAAGGCGTTGAAGAACGGCAAGGAGCCCGACCTCACCGCCCCGCTCGCCGCGACGACGGAAATCAACCTGCATGCGCCCGCGATCCTGCCGGCCGACTACTGCGCGGACGTGCAGGAGCGGCTGTCGCTGTACAAGCGGCTCGCGAACTGCGAGCACGGCGACGCGATCGACGGCATCCAGGAAGAGCTGATCGACCGCTTCGGCAAGCTGCCGCCGCAGGCGCACGCGCTCGTCGAGACGCACCGGCTGCGGCTGGCCGCGAAGCCGCTCGGCATCGTCAAGATCGACGCGAGCGAGGCCGCGATCGGGCTGCAGTTCGAGCCGAATCCGCCGATCGATCCGATGCGGATCATCGAGATGGTGCAGAAGCACCGGCACATCAAGCTCGCGGGCCAGGACAAGCTGCGCATCGAGACGCGCTCGCCCGATCTCGCGATCCGCGTGTCGACGATCAAGGAAACGCTTCGCGCGCTCGCACCGCGCGCCGACGCAGCGAGCGCGGCACGCTGACGGCGCGGCCGCGATGCTGCACCGCATCGCGGCCGGCGCAGGCGGGCCGGCGCGTTTTTGAGTATGATTTTCCCATTCCTCAGACGGAGTTTTGCCATGTCCACTCTCGACGCGCCGGCGCCGTCCGCCGCTGACCAAGGCGACGCTTCGCTCGTCAGCCTGCCCTGGATCAAGCAACTGGTGTCGATGGACACGACGAGCCGCGTGCCGAACCTCGGCCTGATCGAAACGGTGCGCGACGCGCTGGCCGCGAAGGGCATCGCGTCGACGCTCACGCACGATCCGCGCGAAGGCTGGGCCAACCTGTTCGCGACCGTGCCCGCGCACGACGGCTCGACCGACGGCGGCATCGTGCTGTCGGGGCACACCGACGTCGTGCCCGTCGACGGCCAGCAATGGGACAGCAACCCGTTCGCGCCCGAGCTGCGCGACGGCCGCCTGTACGGCCGCGGCACGTGCGACATGAAGGGTTTCATCGGCACGGCGCTCGCGCTGTTGCCCGAGATGCAGGCGACGAAGCTCGCGAAGCCGATTCATTTCGCGCTGTCCTACGACGAGGAAATCGGCTGCGCGGGCGCACCGCTCTTGATCGCGGATCTCGTCAAGCGCGGCGTGAAGCCGTCCGGCTGCATCGTCGGCGAGCCGACCAGCATGCGGCCGATCATCGCGCACAAGGGCATCAACGCATACCGCTGCTGCGTGCGCGGCCACGCGGCGCACTCGTCGCTGACGCCGAAGGGCCTGAACGCGATCGAATACGCGGCGCGCCTCATCTGCCACATCCGCGACATCGCCGACCGCTTCCGTGCCGAAGGGCCGTTCGACGAGTTGTACGACGTACCGTTCACGACCGCGCAGACGAGCACGATCCAGGGCGGCAACGCGATCAACACCGTGCCGGCCGAATGCCGGTTCGACTTCGAATTCCGCAACCTGCCGACGCTCGATCCCGAGCAGATCTTCACGCGCATCGAAGCGTATGCGCAGGAAACGCTGCTGCCGCAGATGCGTCGCGAGCATCCGAACGCGGCAATCGAGTTCTCGAAGATCGCCGCGGCGCCCGGGCTCGACGCGACCGAACAGGCCGCGATCACGCAGCTCGTGCGCGCGCTGACGGCCGACCAGGACAAGCGCAAGGTCGCATACGGCACCGAAGCCGGCCTGTTCGAACGCGCGGGCATCCCGAGCATCGTCTGCGGGCCCGGCAACATCGAGCAGGCACACAAGCCGAACGAGTATGTCGAGCTTGCGCAGCTCGCCGCCTGCGAGCAGTTCCTGCGCAAGTTCATCCGCAGCATGTCGGTCGACGCACACTGACTGCCCCCGCCACGCCGGCCTGCGTGTGCGGGCCGGCCCACCCCCGCCACCTGCCACGTCATGTCGACTGAACAACAGCGCACGGCCCATACGACGATCGACGGCGAGCCGATTCCGACGCTCGACGAAATCGCCGCGCAGCATTTCGCGTTGTCGCCGTGGGTCGCGCGCACGCCCGTGTTCGAGCGCGCCGACCTGCCGTCCCTCGAGGGCACGCACGTCAACTTCAAGTTCGAGCTGCTGCAGGCGAGCGGCAGCTTCAAGGCGCGCGGTGCGTTCACACACCTGCTGGCCCTCGACGAAGCGCGCAAGAACGCCGGCGTCACGTGTGTGTCGGCCGGCAATCATGCGGCGGCCGTCGCGTACGCGGCGATGCGGCTCGGCAGCAGCGCGAAGGTCGTGATGTTCCATACCGCGAGCCCGACGCGCATCGCGCAGTGCAAGCAGTACCGCGCGGAAGTGGTGCTCGCCGGCAGCGCGTCGCAGGCGTTCGACCTCGTGCGGCGGATCGAGGCCGAGGAAGGCCGCTTCTTCATCCATCCGTTCAACGGCTATCACACGATTCTCGGCACCGCGACGCTCGGCTACGAATGGGCGACGCAGACACCCGATCTCGACGCGGTGATCGTGCCGATCGGCGGCGGCGGGCTCGCGGCCGGCATGGCGACCGCGCTGCGGCTCGCGAATCCGCGCGTGCACGTGTACGGCGTCGAACCGGAGGGCGCCGATGCGATGAGCCGCAGCTTCGCGGCGAATCACACGATCAAGATGAGCGCGATGCAGACCATCGCCGACTCGCTGATGGCGCCGCACACCGAGGAATACAGCTACCAGCTGTGCCGCCGCCACATCGACCGCATCGTCACGGTGTCCGACGACGCGCTGCGCGCGGCGATGCTGTTCCTGTTCTCGCACCTGAAGCTGTCGGTCGAACCGGCGTGCGCGGCGCCGCTCGCGGCGCTGCTCGGCCCGCTGCGCGAAACGCTGCAGGGCAAGCGGGTCGGCGTGCTGCTGTCGGGTACGAACACCGACCCCGCGACGCTCGGCATGCATCTCGCGCACGCGAAACGACAGCACTGAACCCGCGCACGGTACTCAGGGTTATCCCCAGTTTATGTTGACAGCCCTGTTGATAACCCGCCGGACAAGCACGCAAGTGGTTGAGCGCGCAGCGTTTTACGCACGCGAAGCGTGCCGGACGCGAAATAGGCAGATGCCGCCGCCGAACGCGCGTCCCGCGACGTGGCGGCGGCGCACGCGGCACGTGGCCGGCGCTGCGGCCATCGCGCTGCTCGCCGGTTGCGCGGCACCGCCCTCGCCCGGCGTCGACGCTACCGTTGCCTGCCTGCAGCCGGACGCGCACCGGATGCTGCAGGCCGACCTGCTGTTCGGGCGCGATATCGCAGGACGCGCCCCCGTCACCGATGCGGAGCGCGCGGCCTTCCTCGCCGACGTCGTCACGCCGCGCTTTCCGGACGGCTTCACGATCTGGGACACCCACGGCCAATGGCGCGACCGCGCCACCGGCCGGATCGTCCGCGAAGCGAGTTTCGTGGTCCGTATCGTCGCCGACGATACCGCCGACACCCGCGCACGACTCGCCGCGATCCGGCAGTCGTACCGCGAGCGCTTCCGGCAGGAGGCGGTCGGCATCACGCTCGTGCCGGCCTGCGCGTCGTTCTGATTCGTCCGCCCCCGGCCGACGCACGGACGACACGCAAAAAAACGGGCGCCCGAAGGCGCCCGTCGCATGCGACACATCCGCGTACCGCTTACTTGTTCTCGAACATGTCCATGATCCGCTGCTTCTCCTGCTGCGTGACGGGCGGTGGAGCGAGCCCTTCCGAGCCCGCCGAGCCGAGCGCGTCGTTCGCGCTGATCGCGTTCGCGGCCGGGTTGATGTCCACGCTCGCGACGAAGCCGTTGCCCGGCGTGCGATCGGCGTAGTACAGCTCGCCGTCCGTCGAGGTCAGGCCGTCCGGCATCGGCATCTGCTGCTCGGGCACGCCGTTCAGCGCGGTACGCATGTAGTTCACCCAGATCGGCAGCGCGAGCTGCGCGCCGAATTCGCGGCTGCCGAGGCTCTTCGGCTGGTCGAAGCCCATCCACGCGACCGCGACGAGCGACTGCTGGTAGCCGGCGAACCAGCCGTCCTTCGCATCGTTCGTCGTACCCGTCTTGCCCTGCAGGTCGCCGCGGCCGAGCGCGTTGGTGCCCGCGCCCGTGCCGGCCGTCGCGACCGTGTGCAGCAGGCTGTTCATCACGTAGGCATTGCGGCCTTCGATCGTGCGCGGCGCGGTGCCGCCGGCGACCACCGGCTGCGACTTCTGCAGCGGCTGGCCGCGCGCGTCGTCGACTTCGGCGATCAGGTACGGATCGACCTTGTAGCCGCCGTTCGCGAACACCGCATAGCCGGTCGCGAGCTGCAGCGGCGTCACGAGGCCGGCGCCGAGCGCCATCGGCAGGTACGGCGGCGTCTTCGCCGGATCGAAGCCGAAGCGCTGCGTCACGTACTGCTGCGCGTATTGCGTGCCGATCGACGCGAGGATCCGGATCGACACGAGGTTCTTCGAACGCTGCAGGCCGGTACGCATCGACATCGGGCCGTCAGGCTGGTCGTCGTCCTTCGGCTCCCACGCGGTGCCGCCCGGCACGCTTGGCGGGAAGTACAACGGCGCATCGTTGATGATCGTCGCCGGCCCGAGCCCCTTGTCGAGCGACGCCGAATAGATGAACGGCTTGAACGACGAGCCCGGCTGGCGCCACGCCTGCGTCACGTGGTTGAACTTGCTCTTGTTGAAGTCGAAGCCGCCGACGAGCGAGCGGATCGCACCGTCCTGCGGCGCGATCGCGACGAGCGCACCTTCGACCTGCGGCAGCTGCACGACCTGCCAGCCCGTCTTGCCGTCCTTCAGCACACGCACGATCGAGCCCGGCTTGATGCGCAGCGTCGCATTCGCGCGCGGGCTCAGCGCGGCCGACACGAAGCGCAGCCCGGCCGGGCCGATCGTCGTCGTCGCACCGCCGACGAACTGCACCTCGACCGCATTCGGCGACGCCGCCAGCACCACCGCCGACTGCAGGTCGCCGTTGTCCGGGTGATCGGCGAGCGCGTCGTCGATCGCCTCGTCGCGATCGTCGCCGGCCGCCGGCAGGTTGATCGCGCCTTCCGGCCCGCGATAGCCGTGGCGGCGCTCGTAATCGAGAATGCCGCGGCGCACGGCCTGGTACGCGGCTTCCTGGTCGGCCGAGTTGATCGTCGTCGTGACGGTCAGCCCGCGCGTATAGGTTTCGTCCTTGTACTGCTGGTACATCATCTGCCGCACCATCTCGGCGACGTATTCACCGTGCACCGCGTACTGGTTGCCCGGCGTGCGCACGCGGATCTCTTCCTTCACCGCCAGGTCGTACTGCGGCTGCGTGATGTAGCCGATCTCGAGCATGCGCTTCAGGATGTACTCCTGACGTACCTTCGCGCGCTTCGGATTGACGACCGGGTTGTACGCGGACGGCGCCTTCGGCAGCCCCGCGAGCATCGCCGCTTCCGCGAGCGTGATGTCCTTCAGGTCCTTGCCGAAATACACGCGCGCGGCGGCCGCGAAACCGTACGAGCGCTGGCCCAGGTAGATCTGGTTCATGTACAGCTCGAGGATCTGGTCCTTCGTCAGCGCCTTCTCGATCTTGTACGCGAGCAGCATCTCGTAGATCTTGCGCGTGTAGGTCTTTTCGCTCGACAGGAAGAAGTTGCGCGCGACCTGCATCGTGATCGTGCTCGCGCCCTGGCGCGCGCCACCGTGCATCAGGTCGGCCACGCCCGCGCGCAGGATGCCGAGGAAGTCGACGCCGCCGTGTTCGTAGAAGCGGTAGTCCTCGATCGCGAGCACCGCCTTCTTCATCACGTCGGGAATCTCCTGGAAGCGCACGAGGCTGCGGCGCTCCTCGCCGAACTCGCCGATCAGCACGTGATCGGCGGTGAACACGCGCAGCGGCACCTTCGGCTGGTAGTTGGTCAGCGCATCGAGCGACGGCAGTTGCGGTGCCATCACGACGAGTGCGTAGCCGACGATCAGCGCACCGACGATCGCGAGCGTCGCGAACAGGCCGACGAACCACAGCGCGACGCGCGAGCCGAACGAGCGGCGACCGCCGCCTGCACTGCGCTGCGCGCGACGGTCGTCGCCGCGGTCGTCGTCATCGGGGTAATAGGCCCCCGACGGCGAACGGCGC
The DNA here is from genome assembly GCF_905339595.1 of Burkholderia sp. BCC1977. Lineage (NCBI taxonomy): Bacteria > Pseudomonadati > Pseudomonadota > Betaproteobacteria > Burkholderiales > Burkholderiaceae > Burkholderia > Burkholderia sp. BCC1977. The sequence goes on along the minus strand of NZ_CAJPGQ010000007.1, from coordinate 134,222 downwards.
AACGTGTAGTGAGGTTCGTTCCGGTCGGAAGGAGAAGACGGTCGTTTGATAATTGGCATGTCGGAATGGCGGGCGGCGTGGCGCCCTCGGACGCATGCGGAAATGCAAGCGGATGAATCAGAGTGGGTGCATCGTGGCAACTGTCACGTCGACAGACCCCGCCGCGCGGCGATCCGTTCCCGCGACGTGACAGCGCATTTTAATGAAATCGACCGATTGACTTCGCGATTTTTTGTAAAAATTCCCGCACGGCCGTGAATTGCGGAACGTATTGGCGGCATGCTCCGCCTATGATGGACACGCAGCCCCGCGCGTGCCGCGGCGTTTCTTTCAACCACGAAAGGTTTGAACGCCGCACGCGTGCGCCGCTTGAACTCCGGCGCTTAAGCCGTATTTAAGGGGCCGGCGGTGTAATATCCGCCGGCTCGCGCGGGTCGGATCCGATTCGCGACGGGCACTGCCGCGCTCACGCGGCACCTTTCAACCACGGAGGATTTCATGTCGCTTTTCGACTCTGTTTCGCGCACGATCAAAGGCCTGCTGAACGATGCGGCCGACTCGGTACAGGATCCGTCGCGCGACGCACGGCAGATCGTGCGGGAGCTCGACGACAGCATCGGCCGTGCCGAGAATTCGCTGATCGAGATCGAGGCACAAGTCGCGACCCAGCGCAGCAAGCGCGATGCGGCCGACGACAAGGTGAAGAAGTACGAGGACGGCGCGAAGCGCGCGCTGCAGGCCGGCGACGAAGCGCTCGCACGCGAGGCGCTCGCCGCGCAGTCGAACGCGGAAGCCGAGCGCGATGCGCTCGCGGCCGAGCTGACGACGCTCGAGCCGTCGGTCGACAAGCTGAAGGGGCAGATCGCCGACATGCGTCAGCGCCGCAACGACCTGAACGCACGCTCGAACATCCTGCAGGCGAAGCAGGAAATCGCGCAGGCGAAGGACGTCGCGGCGAGCGCGCTGGGCGGCATCGGCGGCAAGAACCTGTCCGAAGACTTCCAGAAGCTCGAGGACAAGGTCGCGCTGCAGAACGCGCGCTCGGACGCCCGCCTGAATTCGGCCGACACGTCGAGCGGCAAGGCGCTCGAGGACAAGCTCGCCGCGCTGAACAAGGGCCCGTCGGTCGAGGACCGCCTCGCCGCGCTGAAGAAGCAGCTCGACACGCCCGCGCAGTAACGGCAACCGCGCCGCGGCCCGCCGGGCCCGCGGCGCGCACCGATCGTCAGGAGACGGGCGCCCGCGCCCGGTTCGACCATGAAGAAATCTCTCGCCGCACTCGGCCTCTCGCTGATGCTGCTGTCGTCCGCCGCATTTGCGGTCCCGTCGCTGCAGCAAGTCGAGCAATCGATCGCACAACGTGACTGGCAGCGCGCCGACACGCAGCTGTCGCAAGTCATCGACGCCCATCCGAACAACGCGCATGCACGCTACCTGTACGCACAGGTGCTGGACCGCGAAGGCCGCGCGTCCGACGCGCTCGCGCAACTGCAGCAGGCGAAGTCGCTCGATCCGCAACTGCGCTTTACCGACGCGTCGCATTTCGCGCAGACCGAATCGCGCATTCGCGCCGACGCCGCGCGCGTGAGCGGCAATGCACCGTCGGCCACGCAGGCCGGTTCGCTGCAGTCGTCGCTCGCCCCGGCGGCGCCGGTTGCGAAACACGGTCCATCGACCGGCATGTGGATCGGCCTCGGGCTGATCGTCGCGATCATCGCGCTCGTGCTGCGCTGGACCTTGGGGCGCGCACGCTCGGCCGACGACAGCCGCGCCGACGACGAACGCCGCACGCAGTTGAAACGCGCGACCGACGTGCTGAACGACATCCGTCCGCTGAAACTCGACGCGAAGCTGTCGACGGCGCCGGGCGCCGCCGCGCTCACCGGCGAACTCGAAGGCATCGAGACCGATGCACGCACGCTCGTCGAATCGCTGTCGAACGGCAAGAACCCGGTGCCGCCGTATCGCATCGACGAACTCGAACAGCGGCATGCGAGCGTGAAGGCGCGTGTCGAAGGCCGCCCCGATCCGAGCGCGCAACCCGCGGCGCCGGCGAACGGCAGCGGCTCCGTGTATGCGCAGGAAGCCGATCGCGTGACCGGCGTGCAAGGCCAGCCGTATCAGCAGCAACCGTACCCGCAACAGCCGTACCCGCAGCAACCGTATCCGCAACAGCAGCCGCCCGTCGTGGTCCAGCAAGGCGGTGGTTTCGGCAGCGGAATGGGCGGGCTGCTGACCGGCGTGCTGCTCGGCGAAGCGATGTCCGGCGGCCGCGAACGCGTGGTCGAACGCGACGTGATCGTCGACGACCAGCGGCGACGCCAGGAGCACAACGATCCGGGCTTCGACCTGGGCCGCGGCGACAATTCGAACTGGAGCGACGGCAATGGCGGCGGCGGCGTCGATCTCGGCAGCAACGACGACGGCTGGACCGACGACAACACCTGAGCATGGCACACGCGGGCGTCGACGCATCGCGCCGCGCCCGCCCCCGACACCGCGCTTCCTTTCATTCCCGCTCGCACCGGCCCCGTGATTTGTTAATCATTTCAAGATGGGCTACCGGCAATGGGGCACGTTCGCTATCATGCGGCCATCGGCGTGCCTCCGATCTCATCCGTCCCAACAGACGCTTCGCAGCCCTGCGCGTCGCGGCACGCCTCCCCTCGCCCAACCAGGAGAAAGCCGCTCATGAGCATAATCAAGGAATTCAAGGAGTTCGCCGTCAAAGGCAACGTGATGGATCTCGCCGTCGGCGTGATCATCGGCGGCGCATTCTCGAAGATCGTCGACTCGGTCGTGAAAGACCTCATCATGCCGGTCATCGGCGTGCTGACGGGCGGTCTGGATTTCTCGAACAAGTTCGTTCTGCTCGGCACCATCCCCCCGTCGTTCAAGGGTAATCCCGATTCGTTCAAGGACCTGCAGGCCGCGGGCGTCGCCGCATTCGGCTACGGCTCGTTCATCACCGTGGCGATCAACTTCGTGATCCTCGCGTTCATCATCTTCCTGATGGTGAAATTCATCAACAAGCTGCGCAAGCCGGAAGAAGCCGCGCCGGCCGCGACGCCGGAAGACACCGTGCTGCTGCGCGAGATTCGCGATTCGCTCAAGCAACGCTGAGCACCGCCGCTGAGCACCACGTCAAGCAGCATCAGCCGGGCCCGCCAAGTGCGGGCCTTTTTCATGGGCACGCGACGCGCACCGCCGCGCGCGGCTTATCTCACTTTTTTGTGACGCGCGAATGCACGCGCGGGAAAAGCAGGTCTATGATGGAGACTAAACGACAGTACGGGCGCCAAGACGCTGGCTGTGTCGATCATCGTGGCATGCGGGTCGACGGGAGACATTGATCGTCGCACCGGCACGAGTGCAACATTTTCGTGTGCTATAAAGGATCGACATGCGGCGTACATAGCCGGGAGTGGGTCGCATGAAAGTGCCGCATTTCTTGCAATTGTTTTTGAGGCGAGTGTTTATGTCCTTCCCGAAAAAACGTCGACGTGCGCAACAGGACGGCCAGGAGTCCTTCCTCGCGGTATTGCGCCACTCGAAACCGTTTGCCCAGCTCGACACCAAGATTGCCCGCGCCCGTGCGCAGGACGAACCCGTCCTCTATGCGCATGTGCTGCCCGGCCTCGACGTGCTCCTGTGCAGCGTGCGCGGCGCCCAGCCGCCCTATCCGGCCATCGCCGAACTGCGCAAGCGCTGCATCGAATCGATCGCCAACGCACTCGAGCAGCCGCTCGACGGTCTGGAGAACGGCGGGTACTGGTACGAGGCGAACGGCTTCGGCTTCCTCGTGTTCGCGAGCCGCGCCCGTGCGCGCATCCTGCCCGAATTTGGTGCAGGCACGAAGGCGAGCCTGCGCGGCGGGCTCGGACGCCAGAACGCCGGCGACACGACACCGCGCTCCCTCGGCTGAACCGACACCGACACGATGGGCCGCCTCCGGGCGGCCCATCGGCCATTCAGGCTTCCCGCTTCACCGTCGCTGCGCGATCACTGCGCCGTCCCGCGCCCGTTGCCGGGCCGGACGATGTCGATGAACGCGGCGAAATCGGCACCGGCGAGCCCCTGCGCGGCGCCCAGCCGCAGCACCTGCTGCACCGTGGCCGCTACGGGCATCACCGCGCCCGTGTCGCGCGCGGCGTCGGCGATCGCATCGACGTCCTTCTGGAACGTGGCGAGCGCGCCGATCGGCGCGTGACCGCCTGACGTCATGCGCGGCACGAAGGTCTGCAGCAGCACCGAATCGGCCCACCCGCCGGCCAGCGCGTCGGCCAGACGCGCGGCGTCGATGCCGCTCGCCTGCGCCAGGCCGACGGCTTCCGCGATCGCGGTCACCGTCGCGGTGACGATCGCCTGGTTGCACAGCTTCGCGGTCTGGCCCGCGCCTGCGTCGCCCATGTGCGTGATGCGCGACGCGTAGGTATCGATCAGCGGTCGCACCGTATCGAGGTCGGCCGCGCCGCCGCCCGCCATCACCGCGAGCGTGCCGGCCTGCGCGCCGGGCACGCCGCCCGACACCGGCGCATCGATCCAGGCGACGCCGAGCGCGGCCGCGCGCGCCGCGTAGTCGCGCGTCGCGGCAGGCGGAATGCTCGAATGATCGACGATGCGCTTCAGGCGGCGTGCGTTCGCATCGCCGGCAAAGAGCCCGTGCTCGCCGAACGCGACGTCGCCGACCGCACGGCCGTCGAGCACGCACACGAACACCGTGTCGACGCGCTCGGCCAGTTCACGCGGCGTGTCGACCACCTGCGCACCGTCCGGTTCAAGCGCCTCGGCCTTGGCGCGCGTGCGGTTCCATACGCTGACCCGATGGCCCGCCGCCAGCAAATGCCGAATCATCGGCGCGCCCATCAATCCCGGTCCGCAAAATCCGACTTCCACGATCTTCCTCGTCTCCAATTGGGGTTGCACTTGCCGCCCATCATACCTATCACTCAAGAAGCCGGACACGCGCGGCGCCGCTTCGGGCCCGCCGCTTGCGCCGGCCGCACACACCGACATCCCAGGGAGCGCATCATGAGCGACCACGTCTACAAGCTGATCGAACTGACCGGTTCGTCGCGGCAATCGTGCGACGACGCCATCCGCAACGCAATCTCGAAAGCCGGCAAGACGCTGCACAACCTGCACTGGTTCCAGGTGACCGAAACGCGCGGCCACATCGAGGGCGATCAGGTGATCCACTGGCAGGTCACGCTGAAAGTCGGCATGCGCATCGACGACTGACGCGCCGCGCGCGTCACACGCGGCGCCCTGATCGCCGGATGCGTGCAATGCGCATCCGCGCGGCGCCGCGCACGCCTGCCTTCCACCCCGTCCGGACCCCTTGTCGAGGCCCGGCCGGCGGGCGTCTGCGGGTATCCATCTCTTGACGCTGGCTTTGGTTCATATTAAAAACCATATATCCCCCCGCCCACTCGATCAGCCCAGACATATAAACCGGAGATATCATGAGTCAGCAACGCGAGGCGATCGACACGTACCTCTTGCGCGTCTTGCACACCTTGTTGATGGAGCGCAGCGTCACGCGCGCGGCCGTCAAACTGAACCAGTCGCAACCGGCGATCAGCGCCGCGCTGCGGCGCCTGCGCGACATCACGGGCGATCCGCTGCTCGTGCGCGGCAAGTCCGGCATGGTCCCGACCGAATACGGGCTGCGCCTGCTCGAGCCGGTGCAAAACGCACTGCGTGAAATCGAGCGCATCAAGTTCCAGCAGCACAATTTCGACCCGGCCACGTCGATCCGCTGCTACCGGATCGGCTGCCCCGACTACCTGAACGTGCTGTTCGTGCCGACCGTCGTCGAACGCTTCCGCCTGGCGGCGCCGAACGCGACGCTCGAGTTCCACTCGCTCGGGCCCGCATTCGACTACGAGCTCGCGCTGGAAGACGGCAAGCTCGACATCGTCGTCGGCAACTGGCCCGAGCCGCCCGAGCAACTGCACCTGTCGAACCTGTTCGTCGACGAAATCGTCTGCCTGATGAGCAACACGCACCCGTTCGCGAAGCGCGGCGGGCTCACGCTCGACCAGTACCTGAACGCGCCGCATCTCGCGCCGACGCCGTACTCGGTCGGCCAGCGCGGCGCCATCGACGTGCATCTCGCGCGCGAGCGGCTCAAGCGTCACGTGGTCGTCACGCTGCCGTACTTCAACCTCGCACCGTACGTGCTGGTGAAGTCCGACCTGATCTTCACGACGACGCGCCTGTTCGCCGATCACTACGCGAAGTTCCTGCCGCTGTCGGTCGTGCCGGCGCCGCTCGACTTCCCGCCGATGCAGTACTACCAGCTGTGGCACGAACGCTGCCACTACTCCGACGAAGTGCGCTGGCTGCGCGGCCTCGTCGCCGAAGCGACCCGCACGCTGATCGAACCGTAATCGCGCAGGACGCGCACGCCGGCCATACCGTTGCGGTGTGGCCCGGTGTGAGGCGTGGCGCGGCCACGGCCGCCACCGCGCGCCCGATCCGCGGCGCGCCCCTCACACCGACGCGTCAGCGCGACGCCTCCACGAGTGCCCGCGCCAGCGCGTTGTGGCGCTCGATGACCGGCGGCAGGTCGAGCGTCGCGAGCCGCCCTTCCCGCACCACCACCTTCCCGTTCACCACCGTGTACGCCGTCTGCGACGGCGCGCAGAACACGAGCGCCGCGACCGGATCGTGCAGCGCACCCGCGAACAGCGGCTGGCGCAGGTCGAACGCGGCGAAGTCCGCGGCCATGCCGGGCTTCAGCGCGCCGATGTCGTCGCGGTTCAGCACCTTCGCGCCGCCCAGCGTCGCGATCTCGAGCGCCTCGCGCGCGGTCATCGCATCGGGCCCGAAGCCGACCCGCTGCAGCAACAGCGCCTGCCGCACTTCCGCCACCATCTGCGCGCCGTCGTTCGACGCGGAACCGTCGACGCCGAGCCCGACCGGCACGCCCGCGAGACGCATCTTCTTCACCGGCGCGATGCCCGACGCGAGCCGCATGTTCGAACACGGACAGTGCGCGACGCCGGTGCCGGTGCGCGCGAACAGGCCGATGCCGGCATCGTCGAGCTGCACGCAGTGCGCATGCCATACGTCGTGGCCGACCCAGCCGAGATCTTCCGCGTATTCGGCGGGCGTCATCCCGAACTTCTCGCGGCTGTACGCGATGTCGTTGACGTTCTCCGCGAGGTGCGTGTGGAGCGACACGCCGTAGTCGCGCGCCAGCACGGCCGCGTCGCGCATCAGGCCGCGGCTCACCGAGAACGGCGAGCACGGCGCGACGACCACCCGCAGCATCGCGTAACGGCCTTCATCGTGATAGGTCTCGATCAGGCGCTGTGCGTCCCGCAGGATGTCGGGCTCGCGCTCGACGACCGAATCGGGCGGCAGCCCGCCATCGCGCTGGCCGACGCTCATCGCGCCGCGGCTCGCGTGAAAGCGCATGCCGATCCGCTGCGCGGCGCCGATGCTGTCGTCGAGCCGGCTGCCGTTCGGATAGATGTACAGATGGTCGCTCGACGTCGTGCAGCCCGACTGCAGCAGCTCGGCCATCGCGGTCAGCGTCGACACCTCGATCATCTCGGGCGTCAGGTGCGCCCAGATTCGATACAGGTTCGTGAGCCAGCCGAACAGCTCGGCGTTCTGCGCGGCCGGCACCGCGCGCGTGAGGCTCTGGTACATGTGGTGGTGCGTGTTCACGAGCCCCGGGATCACGAGGTGGCCGCGCAGGTCGAGCACTTCGTCCGCGGTATCGGGCAGCTCGGCGCTCGGGCCGACCGCGACGATCCGGTTGTCTTCGATATAGAGCCCTGCGTCGCGCAGTTCGCGGCGCGTGTCGTCCATGGTCACGAGCACGTCGGCGTGCTTGACCAGCAGGGTTTTCGGGCGGGATGAGGATGGCTGCGGCGCGCGTGCGCCGGCGTGCTGCTCGAGGTTCATGCGTTCTCCACGTCGTTCTGCCCCCGGGAGCCGCTCCCGGAGACCGTCACAAAGCCGTTCGAACGCTGATTCGCGGCACGCCCCGGTGCCTGCGTCCGTTCGAACGCGCTGGCCCGGTTACCCGGCGTGAATGCCGTCTTCGGGGTACGCGCGGGCTCGAAGCCCGACGCGCACGGCGGGAGCATCGCCCAAGCGCGCGCCGCGCACAATGCGCGATCCGGAATACCGTGCTTCACGGTTTCGATATGGTACGTCGCGCGCGGGCCCGCCGGGCGCCGGAATCCCGGGTCGCGGACCGCTTCCGGCGGACCGTCGACAGCGGTTCATGCGCGGCGCATTATCTTTGCTATCGCGCCCGTATTCGCGCGGGGAACCTTTTTACAATGCCTGCACGGCGCTCGCTTCAATCTCGCCGACGGGTATGTAGCCACGTGACGTGGAGCCTCGATCCGCCGCACGGTCAATGGATCGAGTCGCCGCCGAACCTCGCATTCACACAAGGACAATTGCGAATGGGAAAGCTCACTACCCACGTACTCGATACGGCACACGGTCGTCCCGGCGCGGCCATCAAGGTGGACCTCTACACGCTGGACGGCGAATCGCGCCGCGCGATCAAGACCGTGCTGACCAATAGCGACGGCCGCTGCGACGAACCCCTGCTCGAAGGCGCCGCGCTCGCCGCCGGCGAATACGAACTCGTGTTCCATGCCGGCGACTACTTCGCGTCGCTCGGCGTGAAGGTGCCCGAACCCCGCTTCGTCGATCGCGTCGTGCTGCGCTTCGGCATCGCCGACACCGCATCGCACTACCACGTGCCGCTGCTCGTGTCGCCGTGGTCGTACAGCACCTATCGCGGCAGCTGACACACGTATCGGCGCCCGCATCAAAGACAACGATCTGAGTCTGGAGGAGTTTCATGGAAGGCTTCATCACCGACTGGCTGAACCTCGCGCTGCGATGGCTGCACGTCATCGTCGCCATTGCGTGGATCGGCGAGTCCTTCTATTTCGTCGCGCTCGACAACAGCCTGAAACCGCCTACCGACGCGAACCAGCGCAAGCGCGGCGTGTTCGGCGAACTGTGGCACGTCCACGGCGGCGGTTTCTACAACATGCAGAAGTACACGGTCGCTCCGCCGGAAATGCCGGATGACCTGCACTGGTCGAAATGGCCGTCGTACACGACCTGGCTGTCGGGCTTCTCGCTGTTCTTCGTGCTGTACCTGCTCGCGCCGAACACGTACCTGATCGACAAGAGCGTGCTCGACATGGGCCCGGTGGTCGCCGTCGCGTCCGCGCTCGGTTTCCTCGCTGCCGGCTGGATCGTCTACGACTCGCTGTGCCGCCTCCTCGGCACCAACGATCGCGTGCTGGGCATCTGCGTCGGGCTCTACGTCGTCGTCGCCGCGTACCTCGCGTGCCACATCTTCTCCGGCCGCGCGGCCTACCTGATCGTCGGCGCGATGCTCGCGACGATCATGTCGGCGAACGTGTTCTTCGTGATCATTCCCGGCCAGCGCAAGATGGTCGACAAGATGCTCAAGGGCGAAGAGCCGAACCCCATCTACGGCAAGCGCGGCAAGCAGCGCTCGGTGCACAACACGTACTTCACGCTGCCGGTCGTGTTCGCGATGCTGTCGAACCACTATGCGATGACGTACACGAACAAGTTCAACTGGGTCGTGCTCGTGCTGATCATGCTGGCCGGCGCGCTGATCCGTCAGTTCTTCGTGATGCGTCACCGCGGCAAGCAGCTCTGGTACCTGCCGATCGGCGGCGTCGCGCTGCTGTCGGGCGCGCTGGTGTGGACGATGCCCAAGCCGGTCGCACCGGAAGCGCAGGCGGCGAACGCACCGAAGATCGTGATCAACGACATCATGCCGATCCTGCAGCAGCGCTGCGTCGAGTGTCACTCGGCGAAGCCGACGCTGATGGGCAGCGCGCCCGCCGGCGTGATGTTCGACACGCCGGACGAAGTGTCGAAGAACGCGCAGCGTATCTACGAACAGGCCGTGCGCCTGAAGGCGATGCCGATCGGCAACGTCACGCACATGACCGACGACGAGCGCGTGAAGCTCGCCGCCTGGTTCGAGGGCGGCGCGGCCAAGTAAGCCGCCATGCGCCGGTTGCCGGTTGCCGGTTGCCGGTTGCCGGTTGCCGGTTGCCGGTTGCCGGTTGCCGGTTGCCGGTTGCCGGTTGCCGGTTGCCGGCGCAATCCTCTCCGTTCGCGGGCCCGGAAACGGGCCCGTTTTTTTGGTTCATTGCGAATTTCCGGCGAGTGCTCGACAGACTGCCGGTGTTCCGCCATCACGTGTCGCTTGCGCGTACCGTCGATCGTCTGCTCGGACATCGGCTCCATTCCGCAAGCGGTCGCAGGACTCACACTCTTTTCGCAATATCAAACGATGTGTTGACGTTGTCGCAAGGTCGGCCCGGCCGTATCGAGAACCGTTTTACGCAACACTTCGATAGCGGGACGGCTGTCGCCATGCCGATGGGCAAGATAGACCGGTACACGCTGGGGGAACCACGGAATTGGCTTCAAGACCACGTCAGGCCCAACGATGTGGCGCACACTCGCCTGCACGAAGCCGACGGCGAGGCCCGCTCCGACGATGTCAAGCAAAGTCAGAACGTCGTCCGCTTCAAATCGATTGTCGGGGGAAAATCCCGCAGCGCGACAAGCCGCGAGGAATCGTTCGTGCGCCGGCGGATTGAGACTGCGACGCCGTGTGATCCAAATTCGACCGTCAAGCTGTACCGGCGACACGCTGTCTGCCGCTGCAAGCGCATCCGATGCCGGGACCGCCAGCAGCAAAGCGTCCTCGCAGACCGGTTCGCAAACCAGCCTGTCCACGCTATCCGGTGGGGTATGCAACAAGCCGAAATCGATCTCGCGGTCGCGCAACGCGCTCAACTGCTGTGCCGAACGCAGCGATTGAAGCTGTACTTCCATACTCGGAAAATGCCTTCTGAGCCCGCGTATGGCTGCCGCAAGTACGCCGGCGTGCACCGCGGCCTCGACATAGCCGACCGTGACTTTCCCGATTTCCCCGCGCCCCAAGGCCCTCGCCCTGTTCTCCGCGCGTGCCGCATGAGCCAACAGCGCACGCGCTTCGTCAAGGAAGGCTTTTCCCGCTTCGGTCAAGAACAAGCGCTGACGGGACCGCTCGAAGAGCTGCAGTCCGAGGCGTTCCTCGAGGGCAAGGATATGACGACTCAGCGGCGAAGCCGAGATGTTGAGACGCAGTGCTGCCTCCGCAAGGTTTTCGCATTCGGCTACGGCAACAAAGCAATTGAGCTGTCGGAGATTTAGCATGTCGACCCTTTTCGGTCCGATCCATGACCGGATCAGTCCTATGCCGCGATGATATCCGGTAGGAAACTGGCGTGAATCTCTACCTGGGGAACGCCATGCAATTCCTGACACTATCGCGCCGCAGAACGGAGCAGTTTTCCGACCTGGCATTTCAATCCCGGCTCGAGGCCGAGGCGCAGCGCGCCAGAACGCTGTATTCCGAGGGGTTCATCCGTCAAATCTGGCAACGCGGCGATATGCCTGGCGCTTGCCTGCTTATTGAGGCCGAGGACGAAGTAAAGGTACGAGAAGGACTGGAATCGCTCCCGCTCGTTGCAGCCGGCATGCTTGAGATCACCAACATCGTGCCGTTATCTCCGTATCGGGGATTCGGGCCGCGTTTCTAGCGGGCTGGCCGAAGCCTGCGTGAACAAACCGACGATGGTTAGCGACATCCTCGGGAATCCACGAAGCACCTCTTTCGCCTGTTCCGAATGCGCCGCGCGCTAGCCGCGCAGCGCATCGCGCTGCAGCGCGACGAGCGCATCGAGCGCGCGCGAGCCGTCGTCGAACGGCACGAAGATGTGATCGTGATACGCGGCGGCCATCACGTTGCAGCTGATGCCGGCCGCGCCCAATGCCCGCGCGAACGCGGCCGTCAGGCCGACCGCCGCGAGATCCGAATGCACGGTCAGCGTGATCCACGCGGCGCGGAACAGCACGGGCCAGCCGCGCCGCGCGGCCGTCGCCTCGTCGACCACGACCGTCATCCCTTCCGCCTCGCTGAACGTCGCGATCGTTTCGGATAACGATATGTCCGCATCGGCCGGCAGTGCGACGAATGCGAACGTGCCGCGATGCAGTTCCGGCTGCATCGTGCTCAACAGGGTCGCGAGGTCGGTTTCTGGTTGGCTCATCGTGGGTGCGGGCCCGGAACCGGGCGCCGTGCGGTGGCGATGCGGGCACGATAGCACGCGTGCGGTGTCCTCGACGCGCTGGTCCGCACGGCCGCGCCGTCGGCGGGGCCTGCCGGTCCGCTCGATCTCGCGCTGTTCGAGCACGAGCGCGTGCTGTCCGACATCCAGCACGTCGGTGAAGTCGTGAAGACGCACTTCCCGCGCCGCGCGGTCGCGCCGCGATGCGCGCGCGGCGAGCATAAAAAAACCCGCGCACGTCGCGCGGGTTTCTTCAATGGAACAGAGCTGCCGAAGTACCGCTCAGGCCGCCGTCAGCGCGTCCAGCGCGTCCTCGGTGAGCCACAGCGATTCCTGCAGGTCCTGCTCGTTCAGGTTCAGGCCGTCGCCGCCGCGATCGACGACGATGAAGTCGCTCACGCCACCCAGCGCGATCAGCGGGTGATGCCACACGCCCTTCGCATAGTTGACGCCCTGCCACCCGCTCGTCACGAACGCGCGGATCTTCGCCGGATCGAGATCGCCGGCCGGTGCGACGACGACGAGATACGGCTGGTCGTTCAGCGGCACGAACGCCTGGCTGCCGAGCGGATGGCGCTCGAGCATCTTCACCTCGAACGGCAGCGTGCGCGGCTGGCCGCGGAACAGGTTGACGAGCGTGCGGCCGTCTTCGTCCGTCACGTCGACCTTGGCGAGATCGTGAAAGCGGATCGTCGTGCCGAGGTTGATCGGAATCTGCTTCGCGCCTTCCGTTTCGATCACGTCGCCGAACGGCGCGAACGCTTCCCTGGTCAGCGGTTCGATTGCAAGCGTCTTCATTTGTCGAGCGTCCCCCACAGGCGCAGGCGCGATACGCCGCCGTCCGGAATGATGTTCAGGCGCACGTGGGTCACCGGGCCCAGCGATGCGATGTCCTGTTCGAAATAGTGCTGCTTGTCCATCTGCAGCTTCTGTTCGCCGAGCAGCACCGGCCAGAACATCGACTGCGTGATCAGCGAGCTGTCGGTGCCGCCCGACACGTACGCGGCCTGGATCGAGCAGCGGTCCGGGTAGTTGCCCTTGAAGAACGCGGTATCGACTTCGATCTTGCGGATCACGCCCGGCTGCGCGAGCGCGATGATCGCCCAGTCGTTGCCCGGTTCGCGGCGGCGGCGGGTTTCCCAGCCGTCGCCCATGTTCACGCCGCGGCCCGGCAGCAGCAGGTTCGACGCGACGCCGAAGTGCTGGTTGTTCGCGGCCACCACGTAGCCGCCGTTTTCCATCGCGGCGAGGTCGAACTGCTCGGTCGCACTCGCGCCGGCCCAGTCGAGCTGCGGCTGGCCGTACACGCGCAGGCGCGCGATGCCGCCGTCCGGATAGATGTTCACGCGCAGGTGCGTGAACGCACGGGCGTCGCTCGCCGCGACGTAGTGATGGCTGTTGCCCTGCAGCGTCGTCGACGGCACGATCTCGACCCATTCGGTCGCATGCGTCGGCGCGCCGTCGGCCACGTACGCGGCCTCGATCGACGCGGCCGGCGGGAAGTTGCCGGTGAAGTGGCTCGTGTCGATGTCGAAGCCCTTGATCACGCCCGGCCGCGCGAGCTTGACGATGCACCAGTCGTAGCCCGTCGTGCGCTTGCGGCGCGTCTCCCAGCCGTCCATCCATTTGCCGTGGTCGTCGTACTTGCCGGGGATGAATACCGCCGGCTCGGGGTTCAGCATCCGGTCCTTGGGCGCGAAGAAGTCGTCGCTGGCCTCGAGCGCCTGCGCACCGAGACGCGGGTCGGCGAGGTTCACGTAGCGCCGCGTGAAGTCGGGTGCGTCGGGATCGAGAAGCGGAACAGCCATGATGTTTCCTTGTTTCAGTAATGCGATCAGGCCGCTGCGACGCAGCAGGCCGTCGTGCGGTGTCAGGCGTCGATCAGGTCGTCGAGGCGGAAGCGTGCGATCCGGTAGATCTGGTCGAGGCTCGCGCGCAGTTCCTCGGTGCGCGAATGATTCACGCGCGACTCGAAGTTCGCGATGATGCCGTGCCGGTCATAGCCGCGCACCGCGAGGATGAACGGGAAACCGAACTTCTCGCGATACGTGCGGTTCAGCGTCAGCAGCTTGTCGAACTCTTCCTGCGTGCACTGGTCGAGACCCGCGCCGCTTTGCTCGCGCGTCGACTCGGCCGTCAGCTCGCCGCGCACGGCGGCCTTGCCGGCCAGTTCCGGGTGAGCGTTGATCAGTGCGAGCTGGCGCACTTCGCCGCCCGTCTCCACCGCACCCGACATCGTCTCGTGCAACGCGTCGATGCTCGCGAACGGCCGCTCGCCCGCGGCGACCTCGGCCACCCACGGCGAATGTTCGAAGATCCCCGACAGCGCCGCGACGAATGCGCCCGGCGCCATCGTGTTCAGTTGCTCCAACGTGTAACGCATCGCCTTCATGCTTTCCCTTCGTTTCGATGATTGGGCTGATACGGATGATGTTCACGCCAATGACGCGCGATATCGACACGGCGCGTCACCCATACGCGATCGTGCTGCTCGATGTGATCGAGGAAACGCTGCAGCCCGCGGAAACGTCCCGGACGGCCCAGCAGTCGGCAGTGCATGCCGATCGACAGCATCTTCGGCGCCTCGTCGCCCTCCGCGTACAGCACGTCGAACGCGTCGCGCAGGTAGTCGAAGAAGTGGTCGCCGGTATTGAAGCCCTGCGGCGTCGCGAAGCGCATGTCGTTCGTATCGAGCGTGTACGGGACGATCAGCTGCGGCGACGTGCTGCCGCCCGACACTTCGACGTCCATCCAGAACGGCAGGTCGTCTCCATAGTTGTCGGAGTCGTACAGGAAGCCGCCGTATTCCGCGACGAGACGATGCGTGTTCGGGCTGTCGCGGCCGGTGTACCAGCCGAGCGGACGCTCGCCCGTCACGCGCTCGATCGCTTCCATCCCGAGGCGCATGTGCTCGGCCTCGAGCTCGGGCGTCATGCTCTGGTAATGGATCCAGCGCCAGCCGTGGCACGCGATTTCATGGCCGAGCTCGACGAAGGCGCGCGCGAGTTCCGGATGACGCTCGATCGCCATGCCGACGCCGAACACCGTCAGCGGCAGCCCACGCTTTTCGAATTCGCGCAGGATGCGCCACACGCCGGCACGGGAACCGTATTCGTAGATCGACTCCATGCTCATGTGGCGGTCCGGATACGCGGCCGCGCCGACGATTTCGGACAGGAACTGCTCGGAGCCCGGATCGCCGTGCAGCACGCAGTTCTCGCCGCCCTCCTCGTAGTTCAGGACGAATTGCACGGCGACGCGGGCGCGCCCGGGCCAGTTCGCCTGCACGGGATGGCGGCCGTAGCCGATCAGGTCGCGAGGATAGTTGGGATCGAGTGACATGGGTTCGAAGTGCGGCGAAAGCTGGCTGAAATAATGGGTTCGCATCGACCCGCGCGGGTGCCGGAAGCCGGCCGCGCAGGCCGATGCGATGACGGCCCAGTGTAGCGAAAACGTTCATACGCGCCCATACAGCGGCGCAGATAGTGCATGTCACACGGCGTGTATGTGCGGTTGCGGCAAATTCGGGACCGGTTCCTGGGCGCCGATCCCGCTGCGCGCCGTCGCGGCAGCCGGCACGGCCGCCGGCGCGTCGCCCGGCGGGCTGAAACGCTCGAATTCGCCGTCGTAGCGCTTCGGCAGCGGCCGCGCATAGTCGCCGCGCTTCGCGGTCGCGAGGCGCAGCGCGACGAGCGCCTCGGCCCACTTGACGGCCGCCGTGACGCCTTCCACCACCGGCGCACCGATCTGCTGCTCGATCTCGTGCGCGAATTCGGCCATCCCGGCGCAGCCGAGCACGATCGCGTCGGCGCCGTCCTCGTCGAGCGCGCGCCGGCATTCGTCGACGATGATCCGCCGCGCGGCCGAACCGGGCCGGTCGAGCTCGAGCACGGCGACATCGGTCGCCCGCACGTTGCGGCAGAACCGCTTCATCCCGTAGCGCTCGGCGAGATGCCACGCCATCCCGCAGGTGCGCGCGAGCGTCGTGACGACCGAGAAGCCCGGCGCGAGCACGCTCGCCGCATGCATCGCCGCCTCGGCGATCCCGAGCACCGGCCCGCGCGCGACCTCGCGCGCCGCATGGAGGCCGGGGTCGCCGAAACACGCGATCACGTATGCGTCGCAGCCGTCGCGCTCGCCCTGCGCGATCTCGGCGAGCAGCCCTGGCGTCGCGAGCGCTTCGTCGTAATAGCCTTCGATCGACGGCGGCCCCATCGGCGGGCTCACCGCGACGATCTCCGTGCCTGCCGCCGCGACTTCACGCGCGCAGCGGCCCATCGCGTCGGTCATCCGCTGTGTCGTGTTCGGGTTGATCAGCTTGATCTTCATCGCACGCTCCTCAGGCCTTCGTGCTCACCAGCAGCCGGTAGAACACGAAGGCGAGCCCCGCGCCGATGAACCATGAGAAATTCGCGGCGGCCTGCCAGCCCGGCACCATCACGCAGACGACGGCGATCACCGCGGCCGGCAGCAGCGCGGCAAGCGCGCGGCGGTTCACGCCGCCCGTGTACCAGTAGGTGCCGCGCTCCGACATCGTGTACAGGTCGTCGCGCACGAGCCGGCCGCGCTTGACGAGGTAGAAGTCGGCAATCAGCACGCCGTACAGCGGGCCGATGAACGCACCGAGCACGTCGAGCGTGTAGTGAATCACCGCCGGGTTGTTGAACAGGTTCCACGGCGTGATGAAGATCGATGCGACGGCCGCGAGCATCCCGCCCGCGCGCCAGCTGATCAGCCGCGGCGCGACGTTCGAGAAGTCGAATGCGGGCGACACGAAGTTCGCGACGATGTTGATGCCGATCGTCGCGATCGTGAAGGTCAGCGCGCCGAGGATCACCGCGGTCGGATGATCGATGCGGCCGACCGTCTCGACCGGATCGGTGATCAGTTCACCGAACACCGGCAACGTCGCGGCGGTGGTGATCACCGTGACGAGCGAGAACGCGAGGAAGTTGACCGGCAGCCCCCAGAAGTTGCCGCGCTTCACGTCGCCGAATGAGCGGCAGTAGCGCGAGAAGTCGCCGAAATTGAGCATCGGCCCGGAGAAGTACGACACGACGAGCGACACGGCCGTGATCATCACCGGAATCACTTCCGCACCGTGATACTTGACGCCGCCGAGGTTGAGGCCGATGTTGCGCCAGCCCTCGCGCCACACCATGTAGCCGGCCAGGATGAACATCACGACGTAGACGGCCGGACCCGCGAAGTCGATGAACTTCTTGATCGTCTCCATCCCGTTCCAGAACACGAGCGCCTGCAGCACCCACAGCAGCATGAAGCCGGCCCAGCCGACCGCCGACAGCCCGAGGAAGCCGTAGCGATGGACGTCCGCGTACGGCAGCCATTGCGGAAAGAACTTCAGCACGACGATCACGAGCGCGCTGGACGCGAGATAGGTCTGGATGCCGTACCATGCGATCGCGATCAGCCCGCGGATCACGGCCGGCACGTTCGCGCCGAGCACGCCGAAGGTCGCGCGGCACGCGACCGGATACGGCACGCCGATCTGCTGGCTCGGCCGCGCGATCAGGTTGCACAGCCGGTTCACGATCGTGATGCCGACGATCAGCGCGATCAGCACCTGCCAGCTCGTCAGCCCGAGCGCGAACAGGCTGCCCGCGAACACGTAGCCGCCGACGCTGTGCACGTCCGACATCCAGAACGCGAAGATATTGTACGAACCCCACGTCTGGTTCTTTAGGGGTGCCAAATCTTCGTTATACAAACGTTGACTGTAACCGTCCGGCAACGCCGGGCCACTGCCCTCGCCGCCTTCTTCCGCCGGATACGCGCTGTCGTGCGCCACACTGAACTGAGCCATGACTTCTCCTTGACGCGGCCGGACAGCCGCTCCACCGTCATCGATATCGCTCCGGATCGTCGGCCGGAGTCGGACTGGCGGCCGGCGGCGCAAACCGCCGGCCTGCATTGCTCTCGTCGTGTGGCGCGCGGCCGGGTTCGCGTCGCCGCTCAGGCGCCGCCGAACACTTCGCGCAAATCGACCTGCCCTTGCGCGGGCCGGTCCAGCATCTTCAGTTCGACATGCTGCAGGTGGTGCGCCATCAGCGTCACCGCCCGCTTCGAATCGCCCGCTTCCAGCGCGGTCAGTATCTCGTCGTGGTCGTCGCACGAGCACGGGCTGCGTCCGTGCGATTCGTACAGTGCCGACATCAGCGTCGAGCGTGCGACGAGCCCGTCGAGGCACTCGCAGAGCGTCGCATTGCCCGTCAGCGCCGCGAGCGCCGTATGAAATTCGCCCGACAGGCGGATCCACGCCGCGAAGTCGTGCCGCTCGAACGCCTTGCGTTCCTTGTCGATCAGCGCGGCGACGCCCTTCAGCCGCTTCGCGCCCGGCCCGGTCGCGAGCCGCTCGACGACGGCCAGCTCGATGATCCGGCGCATCTCGAACACCTCGTGCACATCCTGCAGCGTCGGACTCGCGACGAACGCACCGCGGTTCGGCTCGAGCTCGACCAGCTTGTCGGCCGCGAGCTGCGAGAGCGCCTGGCGGATCGTCCCGCGCTTCACGCCGAACACGTCGCAGAGCTGCGCCTCCGTCAGCTTCGCGCCGGGCGCGAGCCGATGCTCGAGGATCGCGGTGCGGATCCGCTCGGCGATCGCTTCGGGGCCGGCAACGCCGGACGGATGGGTATCGGAGTCGTTCATGTTCTGCATCGCGTGATGGTCCTCATCCTAGGACGGACATAAAGATTGTCAACAATTCTTTTCCTGAAGTGCGCACAATCGGCGTGCACATCCCTGTAGCAAACCGGTGCACGGCGCGCTAAATCCATACATGGCAAGCCTCTTGCGCTTGTCCATGGCGGCTCATGGTGTATACCCTTCCGGCCATTTTGTTGACAAAAATGGTGCATACCATGACGCCAACCCGATCGATGGTGATGAAAATTTCTGACCGTTAGTTGCGCATTTACCTAAAGAAAAAGGCGGGAAACCCCGCCTTTACAGGATGCCCGCCCGGCTCAGCCGAGATGCGGATAGTCCGACAGCGTGAGCCGGAACCCGTGCGCATTCGCGACGAGTTGCGCCTGCGCGCCGAACGGCAGCGTCAGCAGGTCGGGCACGTGACCGAACTGCAGCCCCGTGACGACCGGGATGCCGATCACCGCGCGCACCTGGTCGATCATCGCCTGCATGTCGTAGCCGTTGTCGTACTCGAACGGCCGCGCGCCCGTGAACTGCCCGAGCACGAGCGCCTGCTGGCGCGCGAGCACCCCCGACAGGTGCAGCTGGTAGATCATTCGTTCGATCCGGAACGGCTGCTCGTTGACGTCCTCGATGAACAGGATGCCGCCCTCGATGTCGGGCATGTACGGCGTGCCGACGAGCGACGTGAGGATCGCGAGGTTGCCGCCCCACAGCGTGCCCGTCACGTTGACGCTCTGCACTTGCGGCGCCTCGGTGACGATCGTCGTGGTCGGCTGCGACAGCGTCTTCCAGAAGTGCTGCATCGTGAAGTCGCTCGGCGTTTCCGCGCCGAAGTCGGCCGACAGCATCGGCCCGCCGAAGGTCTTGATACGCGCCTTCGCGTACAGCGCGAGCTGGATCGCGGTGAAATCGCTGTGACCGACGAGCGCGATCGGCTGGTCGCGCAGGCGGCGTTCGAGCCCGCGATAATCGAGCCCGTGCAGGATGCGCGCGGCGCCGTAGCCGCCGCGCACCGCGAGCGCGACGTCCGGCAGCGCGCGCTCGGGATCCGCCAGGCGGTTCAGGTCGCCCGCCCGCTCGCCGTCGGTGCCGCCGAATCGCTGAAAGCGGCGCTGCGTCGCCTCGAGGTTCTCGATGCGATGCTGCGCGCCGCTCAGGCGCTCGAGCGCGCGATTGATCGCGTCGGGATCGTGCGGATAACCGGACGGCGCCAGCAGGCGGATGGTGTAGGACGCGGCGGGCTGAAAGGACATGGCGAAAGGTATCGGGGTCGTCAAACCTGCTTAGAGGGTCCGAACCGTCTCCGGTTCACGGAACCATGGAGCCCGCCCCGCTCCGGGCGACGGGCGCGGCGGGGGCTTATGGCGCGCCGGATTCGGCGTCGCGGGCGAGCCGTGCTTCACGCAGCGCACGGCGGCGTTCCGCGAAGAACGACTTCAGCGCGGCACCGCACTCGTCGGCGAGCACGCCGCCCGTCACGTCGGTATGGTGGTTGAGCTGCGGATTCGCGAACGCGTCGATCACGCTGCCGCACGCACCCGTCTTCGGGTCGGCGGCGCCGTAGACGACCCGCGCGATGCGGGCGTGCATGATCGCGCCCGCACACATCAGGCACGGCTCGAGCGTCACGTACAGCTCGCAGCCGGGCATCCGGTAATTCTGCAGATGCTGCGCGGCCATGCGCAGCGCGGCCATTTCCGCGTGGGCCGACGGGTCGTGCCCGCCGATCGGATGGTTGAAGCCGCGCGCGATCACTTCGTCGCCGCGCACGAGCACCGCGCCGACCGGCACTTCGCCGGCCGCGCGTGCCTCTTCGGCGGCGGCCTGCGCGAGCCGCATGAAATGCAGGTCGCGCGCCGACACGGGCGCGGCTTCGGGAACGGGAGAATCAGGGGCGGCAGCCGATCCGGCGGCCGCATCGTGCAGCGCGTCGGCGCTCACATCGGCCCCGCTTCGGCGGACACGTCGTCGAGCCCGCGCTCGCACAGACGTTCCGCGATGCGCCGGCAATAGTCGCGCGGCATCACCATCGGGCCGCCGCGCAGCGATTCGAGCGCCATGTCGAGGGCGAGGATCTTCGCCTGCAGCCGGCAGCGCGCGGCACGGTCGCTGACCGCCTGCAACTCGTCCTGCAGGTTGCGCAGCGCGCGCAGTTGCTCGACGGCCGGCGGCACGAAGCCCGCATTCTTCAGGATACGGTTGGCCACCCGCACCTCCTCGGGTACGAGCAGGTCGTCATCCAGCGCCTGCGGCGCGCCGGTACCCGGCAAATCGTCGAACTCGCCCCGCGCGGCGGCGGCGGCAATGCGTTGTTCGACCAGTGCGTCAAGCAGTCTCATCAGTCAATCGGAACAAATGCGGCAGCCGAATTCTAGCAGGGTGACGTGCGTATGACAGGCCCTTCGAAGGGTTGCTCGATATTGTGTTTTTAGGGGCCGAATCGGCGCGCATGCGTGCTGATCGCCGCGACTTGCCGCTGTGCTGCGTCGCAGCAGGCTCCACGCGGATTTGGTGCGGTTTGCGCGGACGATGTCCGGCCCCGTTTTTTTATTTTCGCCCGGACCGATCGGTGTTCGTCATCCCGCCGAAATCGCCGTTTCGCGACAGCCGGATCATGCGGCGGCCGGCTGCGGCGATCGGCGCTCGATGGACAAGGGCCGCCCTATCCGCTCATTCACCTTCGTTATCGCGGTGGCGCGAAAGACTGAGCAGGATCGGGAAAGCACGTGGCATCGACTCGCGCCGCATCGAAGGCCGCGCTTGCTCGGCCTGCGGCGACCGGGCTGCCACGCACCTCGGCGCCCGGCTCGGGCATGACGGCGCCGAGAGCACCGCGCTCCGGCGACAAGCGAATCACAGCCGCCGCTCGCACAAACAACAACGCCCGGCAGGTCATCCCTGCCGGGCGTCCGCATCATCCGATGCCGCCATCAGTCATCGAGGCACACCTCGATGCCGAAGCTCACTCCCACTCGATTGTCAATCCAGTGGCTGGAGCCTTGTGGGAGCGGCGTTTCCGCGCAGTCATGCGGCGTCGATACCGTCAGCGATACCGAAAATCCCGCCCAGCACTTAACAGCTTTCGTCGAACAGCACCGGAGAACCCAAGCCCGCTCTTGTTTCAAAAATCACAGACACCGGTGTCTCCGGACGATTCGTTAGCGCGATACCGTCGCTGATACCGTCAGGCTTGTTCGAACGCGGTCCTCGATACCGTCACAACTGTAGTCCGGCGCAAAAAGGTGGAAGCGTCGATCGAGCAGCGCAAACAAGCTCCCTCGCGGCGGCATCTCGAAGCTGGATTTCCACCTGCGGAAACCCGCCCTGCTCAAGCGGGTTCGATTGAGGAGTGAGCCCGCCACTGCCCTATTCGGGCGATAGGCGTTTGATGAATATTCTATATAACTCTCCGTAATTCGGTAGCGCGTTGTGCCGAGATAGCCATTCGTCCGGCAGGCCGGCGATCGCGCGGAACCGCGGATAAAAATCACGCCGTCGATCGGGATCGAGCGTCGCAACCGCGTCTTTGGCTTGTCGAGAGAGGTGCCGCGGTGACCAAATCTCGCCGCGTTCGTTTATGACGACCACCAGCGATCGATGCGTAAAGGCGCTGGTGTCCCCACTGCGTCCGCTCGACTTCCCCCTGTGATATTTCTGTAGCTTGAGCGCGACGACAAGACTGCGCCCAGACAGCTTCAGCAGCGAATACAATGCGCTGCGCGTAACGAGCAACCGGTAGCCGGTTTCACTCCATGCGTACTCACCCCGTCCGCCCTCAGCTCCCCAGGCTTCGGCGCGATATGCTTGTACCCCGTCCACAGACCAGTGGCGTATCACATCATCACCTGCGACTGTCCCCAACAGGTCTCGTGTCCAAGCCAATGGGAAAGGCCTGTCGAGTGCGGTGGACGTACCATAGGGATCGTGGCGATCGAGCTGGCGCTCTGTGTTCGGTGTCTTTGCGACCCATGGCTGAACCGTATGACCGTCGCTGCCAAAATTCCGGACAATTTCATCTTCATCGTCGGGCAACCATCTAAAAAATGCTTTCTCTGAGAACAACGTCATGACCACCGCTCGCGCATCGATGGCATTCGCCAGAACGCTTTGAAGCGTGACGCCTGTGTCTCGCCCAATCGACCAACGTCCCGTAACGGGAAGCCAATCCTTCACTATCTTGCCGTCCACCAGACCCAGTAAAGGTGCCAGCAGATTACTATCTTCGCGCACGGTCCCGCTCTCACCGCTCTCCGGCATGGGCATGGCCGCTTCCTTGGTAAGGTCGAGCGGAAACGGATCGGTAAGATCGGCAAGCCAGAGACCGTCGTCTCGTGAGAGCGTGTATTCCCTGAGGAACGCGACCCAAGCGTCGCCGCCCCAGTCCTCACCAACAACCGCCCGTGTGGCCAGCAGTTCACCGGCAACAAGCATGAGTGCATGCCAGCCGAGATATCCCCCATACGGATCTCGGTCAGGAACGTATCCCGACGACCAAGATTCGTCATAGCTCCCGCTGCGTGGACAATCATGCATCGCTCGAACCTTTGCGTCCCACCGCCGCACCCATGCGCCGATGCTGTCTTCCACCTCCCAGCCTGGACAACCGAAGACACGGCACAAGCGCTCGACCTGATTTCTGTTGAAGTCATAGTCGAGGTGAAAGCCATCGTCTGGTCGTGGCGAGGCGTCGGGCCTGGGGGCGTAGCAGAGTTCGCGATAGTCGCTTCGGGGAGCATTTGGATAAGGTGACCGGTTTGCCGAGGCAAGCTTGGCGATGAGAGCCTCGCAGTCCTCGGATACCAGCGACCGCGCAAGCTCGCGGAGTATGTCTATCGCGAACGCACGCATGACGACGTGCGGAAACTCAGCGGAAAAGGCGATTCGCTCGAAGAATGCGCGATGGTGAGCTAATACGGGAGCGCCGTCCTTCGCTACGCGAGCAAGGGCTATCAATAGCCAAAGCTGCGCATGCATGACGTAGAAAGGCAGCTTTGCATCGCCGAAAGGCAAACTCCGGACAGAATCAAAGCGCTCGATCAGTTTTTCAACCACATCGAAACGCCCGGCCGCCGCCAAGCGCCTTACCGCATGGGCAGCGCGCCAGCGCATTGCAGCAACGGGATGACCAAGCCTCGCCCACACGAGCCCCGCCACGAATGTCGCCTCATCCTCTGGAACCGCAAAGCGAGCGTCCCATGGCCCGTCTCCAACTTCAGATGGAAGCTTTTCGCCTGTATTCTCCAGAAACCGCTCGAGACCCTCCGCAATTGCGCTGGCATTGACATCAGGCGCCAGTCTCGCCGCAAGCGCAAGCCAGGCATTCCCGCCAAGGCTATCCGCGGTGCTCCGGAGCGCGGCAACTACGTGCTCGACAAGGGTTGCGCGGTCGGCATGAAAATATTGCTCCAGACCGCGCCAGCCGCCCCATGCGTCAGTGCTTGAACTGGCGAGCTCGGCAGCGTGTTTCGTCGCCAGGCGTAACCCCAAGCCAGGCAGAACGTCGCGCATCGCCGCCGACGACTTACCCCACTCCTCCAAGTAATCGTCCAGCGCTCGGATTTTGTCAGCGAGTGTGGCAGCCGTTGCTTCAACGACCGCGCGGACGAACCCTAGGCGCTCGGCGAGAGTGTTTGCTTGCCTGGCCAAATCGATCAGCGTCCGAACGGGCCAGCGCCGTCCCGACTGGTCAATCTCCTCATCGAGTATCCGACGGTCGATGTCATCTGGGTCCGCGAGGTCCACCGGGAAGACAGCCGGAGGCTCTGTCGCGGTCGAGTGGGAAATGAGCGTTTGCGATTCGGATTTGGGCCCAAGGCGAGCGAGCAGGCCCGCGATTCGTGTTCGAGCTCGGGCAAAGGCAGGAAGAGTTCGCTCAGCGAGGTCATGTAGCCCTTCGATCGTCTCCCTCGTGGGAGACAGGTGATCCACGCGATCAATCTCGACCAGGAGCAGATCGAAAAACCATTCTCGTTTCTCTTGAGGCAGGTGGCCAATAATCTCGGACGCGAAGCCCGAGATATGCCACGTCCAAGTTTCGATGGGAGCCGCCAGGCCAAACAGAGCGACAGCGGCTTCAACTGAGAGCTTCGAATCACAAACGAGAGCAGTTAATGCTGGACCGAGTGATAGTCCAAGCCGGGCTGCGTCACGATCGTCTAGCCGCGCGAGCATTGCCAACGTCGCCCGCCCAGCAGTCGGCACCATCGCTTGGGCATATTCAGTCCAGGGGAATTTGCCGTCCTCGTTCTGATTCAATTCGAGGATACGCGCCAGGGTGTGCGCTGCCGCCGGAGAAAGTTCGGGGCCGGAATAGTGCCCCGTCAGCTCGAGCAAGTGGTTGGTACGATCGAAATCGTCTGATCCAATTGCCTCCGTAAGATCGAGCGCTCGGCGGAAATAGGCCGCTGCCTCTTCAGTGCTGACTCGCCAGACTGCGCGAGCAAGTGCACCGTAGGACGAGACCCTGGTTCCGACATCGGTATCGAGCTGGATCTTGCGCTCGATATGGCCGGCGAGGAGGAGCGCAGCATCGTGACATTCGGGGATCCGCGACAGTCGTGCGACCGTATTGGTATGTTCCGGCGTGAACAGGCCCGGAGCGCTCGCCACCCACTCGACCATCCGCTTCGCAAGCGTGGCATTGAGCACACCTAACCCGTCGGCGAGATCGAAAATCACTCGGAAACCGGTACGTGCGAGATACGCTTTTCCATCGCGATACGGATAGTTGGGTGACTGCTCGACATCGCGAACAAGTCTGTCAAAGGCCGCGGTCAGCATCTCGCTTCGCACCTTTCCACGGGGTGGGCGAATGATGTCGGCGACATCCTGCGCGTAGTTCAGCAGTGGCAATATCCGGTTGCTAAGCGTGCGTGAATAGTCCGACCGCTTTTCCTCATCGAGGCCATTGCGCCGCTTTCGGCGGTGTCGAGTTCCATCGAACTTTTGGTCCGCCAGCTTCTGGTTAAGTACCCGGAGGAAGGTCGCAGCTCCCCGCGACCGCGCACCCGCAGGCACCAACCTGATAAATTCGGATGGCGATATGTCGATCAAGCTGGCGCGCTTCCGACTCAAGGCGGCACGAACACCGGCGGCCAGCACGGTCACATGAATCGAGGGGTCGACTGGATAGTGACTTGAGTAGTCATAGATGCTCGGCGACTTAAGTGCAGCTCCGGCGAGGATGGTTGCTGCTTCTCTCTCCAAGCCAAGCTCAATCGCGAGCGCCGACGCCAGCACGCTGGCCATCGCCAAGCCTTCGTTTTTGCCATTCTCCGAAGATACTGCCGCAAGCGCCTGGACAAGCCTCCTGGCATGGGATGGGTCGCGACCGACGAATGGAAGGCCAGAGGCGTAGAGTGCTCGAGATTGCAGCCGGCAACGCAACAACCGTGTTGGGACGCGCATTTTGGGCGGATGCGGCGAATGCTGGTGTCGATCCAGAAGGTCGAACAAGTCCTGAAACTTGGCGAATGCCGCACTCTCGGTTCGACGGGCGAAGAACTCCGCAACACGCACGTCATTGCCCGCCAGCATCTCGACATAGGCAAAGCCAATATCGTCCCATTGCTTTGAGGTAGTCGAATCGTTGAAACGTGAGCTGTGTTTGGTCTGCGCTGCCCAATTGTGCCAATCGATTGATCGCCGAGCGTGCCGACGGGCCTCGTCTCGGTCACCTGCGAAGGCGTTCGCAAGCGCAAGAGCTGCGTGTTTTCCCCCAGGCCAACCGACATTGGTCGCGGAAAGCCGTCGTAGGGCTTCCGGGTCACGCGCCACAGCAACGAGATCGGGATGCTCGTATAGGAATCGGTCGGATCGCTCATGCCCAGCGGCAACAAGCGACGCTTCCAGTAACAGGCGCAAAAGGTCGTCGCGCCGCTTCAGCTCTCCCGCCAGCGCTATCGCAGCAGTAATCCGCGATAAGCGGATGTCGCGCGCGCTTACTTGTGAAGCACCCCGTGGAACACGCAGATCGTAGGCCAGTTGGATGAGTTGGTCGGCATCCCGTAGCGAGGTGAGTAACGCTGGCAAGGCCCGGGCCGCATAGCTTGAAGTGAGCTGGCGTTCCTGGAGAGCGGCGATAACGCGATCTCGACCTGCCTGGCTCGCGCCGTAGTTCGATCGGATCAAGATCTCGGTCGGTTCATCGCGGAACATCAGGCCGTGTGACGTTCGTTCAAGCAAGGGGGCAAGGTCGGCCGCAAAGCTTTCAACCTGCTCCGCGATCAGGCCGTGTGCTGCCGCAAGCTCTTCAATGGGAACTGGGGGCACCAGCAAGGCGATGCCTGTGAGCAGGAGATCAATGTCCGCATCGCTTGCACCGCGAGCACGTGCAGTTTCGCGCGCTTCGTCGAGACGCTTGCGAAGCAGCACGTCGAGCAGATCTTGCGGCTCTTCCTGGGCGTCGGGAAAAGCCACGGGATCAAACGGTCGCCCGGCCGTGATCAGGTTGTCGAGGCAGCGTGGGTTGCGACCCGATCGAGTCAGCAGAGCGGCGATCTCGTCGGCCGAGGCGTCCGGAACACGCCCCCCGACGAGGGCACGTACTTCCGCGTCAGTGAACAATGGAACTGCGAAAAGACGATGCGAGGTATCGCCGGTTGCCAGCGTGAGCCTTTCAGTCCGGCATGATGCGATGATGCGAACACCATCGATCGGATCGACGCTGATGCTGCGAATGAGAAGGTGTGCGAATGACGATGTCGCAGTTTCCTGTGCGGCAAGCCCGGCATGGTCAATCGCATCGAGCACCAGTGAAACACATGCATCGCTGCGCGTTCGCCGCGCAGTCTCGACCGATTGGGCGAGCCGTCGGCGGAACGCCCTCAGCAAGCCCGTAACGTCCGCCACTGGCAATAAAATGTCGCACAGACCTTGCCCGGCCATGAGGTTGGCAAGGTGGACGAGCGTCCTTTCCGGAAGGTGCCGACCGTCAGCTGGATCTCGCCAGCGACCGGCGCCGAAGCCATCGAAAAGCACGACGGGGCCATCAGTTCGCAATCGATCGGCGAGGCCTTGCATCAAGAC
This sequence comes from Burkholderia sp. BCC1977, assembly GCF_905339595.1. Classification (NCBI taxonomy): domain Bacteria; kingdom Pseudomonadati; phylum Pseudomonadota; class Betaproteobacteria; order Burkholderiales; family Burkholderiaceae; genus Burkholderia; species Burkholderia sp. BCC1977. Next base: position 106,365 of record NZ_CAJPGQ010000007.1, on the reverse strand, counting down.
TGTCTTACCCATCCCGCCTGCAGCATGGACGACGAGAGGAAAACCAGTTTCGCGGGCGAGCATTGCAATGTCTTCAAGAGCATCGCGCTGAATGACTACCTCAACCGCCGGGAACGCGTCGGGCGTTGGATACAAACGATCCTCGTGCTCCACCTCCAACTCTGCCAAGACTGCTACCCGATCAATTCGTTTGTCCCTCTCGCTACCGGGACCAGCCTTGATCCTGATGAGATTCCGCAACTTGAGCAGGCGTTTCTCCGCGTCCGGATCGCTTGGTTCGCTCCATGCGGCGAGCGTTGTTGAAACCGCACGCTCCGATTCGGTCAAGCTTCCCTTACTGCCGACCAATTCCAATCTCCGCAGCAGGTCAGCACAGGGATGGGGATAGTCTTTCAGGGCTTGTACGATCTGGCCTGCTTGGCGGCCTACATCACCCGTTTCTTGAATTCCCGAGACAACCGCTGCGATCGCCTTCCCCAAGTTCTCGTGAATAGGTCTGTTGGTGGCAAACTCATACCGCACAACGGCGATAATGCGGTCATCGCCGTGGGTCGCACGAAACTCGGCATCGGCCGCGGCAAACTTGGCGAGAGTTGATGCTAAGTCAGCAGCTCGAACTGGTGTTTCGGCGCTTGCGATCGAGTACTTGAACTGAACCACTGCGACTCGATGTGCCCGGGCAAGATCCGCGGCACCGTGGTACCGGACAAGATCGGCAATTTCAACCGCGCCGGCTCCCAAGCTCTGCTCGTCTTGTTCATCGAAACCCTCAAGCGTGATAGCGGTAAGATCGGTCGACGGCGGCAAGAGTTCAAGGGCTGTGCGCGCAGCCCAAGCTTCATGAAAGGCATGGCCCGCCTTTGATGCTCGGACTTTGTCGATTTCTATCGGCGCGGCGCCAGTATCGTCGTCACTCATGCTCGGCTTGATTCACGTGGTCCAATTTGTCGTGTTGTCTCGTATCGTCTTGATGCCGGACCAATTTTCGCGGCACAAATAGCCGATCGAGGTCAATGTTGCAGGCCCGCCGTCGCGGGCGCGGTCACGCTGTCGCGAGTTGCACTTGCGAGCGCTTCGATCACCGCGCGCACCGTGAGCTGGGCGATTTGCGCGACGTGCGTATCGAGTTCGCTACGCTCGTGGATTTGTTTGGCCGGATGGATTAGATTGCGCGTGCCGCGCAGGCCTTGAGCGTACTTTTCGATACCATTGCCCAGCAGATTGAGTTCCGCCGCGACGTCGATCAATTTCTCCGCCGACCATTTCTCAAGGGGAAGAACGACACCGGTCTTCGGATTCTTGGGCGCCCGGATTGCCGCTGTCGCCTTCTGTTCATCGCGCGACAACCAGTCGACGAGAACTAGCTCGAGCATAGAGCCGTATAGCACAGCCGAGGCCAACCATGCACACGCATGCATGCAGCGCTGCGCTTCCTCCCAACGGAATGCCAAATTTTCGGCGGCAAGTGGCTCGAGTCCGAGCCCGCCAAACGGTAGGCCCCGTTCTTCGCTGCGCGAGAGCAGAGTCGCTGGCGGACAGAGTCCGAGGCGTGGCACGACGGTTCGCGCATATGCGATAGCCCCATCTCGAGTGGTGAAGAGCGCCGATTCTCCCGGGTTGTCATAATCGGGACCCCGCACAACCAGCCCTGCAGAGAGGAGCGCGTCGATAGCATGCTCGCGCCGGGGAGGGTCAATGTGCGCTAGATAAACGGATAGCACGCGCTCCGGCAGTCGCTGCGTGCCAGGTAAAAACTCCGGAAATTCGGCTGCTTCGCTGTGCACGAGCCCAAGAATGAGGTCATCAACGGCCGAACACGGATCGCTCAGTGATGGATGCCTGCGCCCAAGCTCCTGCCAACGCTGCTCGCGTGCAATCTGGCCGATTTCAGTCGCATACCAATAACCAATAGGGTTACCAGAGACCCACCCCAGCGTCCCCATACGAGCGAGTTCGTCTTCGAGTTCGGTCGGAGTGAAATTCCACGTCGCTTCATGCAGGCCAATCGCCTGCACGCTCACATGCGGACATTGAAGTGCGCCTGCCGTGAAAATCTCGTGCTCAAAGAGCGCGTCGCGCAAAGCTGTGAGCCGCGGGTCTCGGGTCATGCCACTCCCATTTCCAATTTAGATCCAACGACCGAACTTGGCGGCGGCGAAAGCAGCCGAAAGAGCGGCCATCGCAAAGCAAATCCTTTTGCTGTCCAGCACCACGGAAACTGTGACTTGCAGAAGGACACAGGAATATGCGTTTCCGAATCGTTAGCTGGGCTTGTCTTTGCTCACTGACTAGAGCGCGACGCGCAAACGCCGAGCCCGCTCCTTAAACGCCCGTTCTCCGCCCTCCAAAATCTCGCAGACCCGGCGACGGATACGCGGGTTCTCCAGACCGCCACACTCGTAGTCGATCTCGGGCAGTTGCCCGAGTCTATGTCGGCCGCAGGAGGCAACAATGACCTGATCAGCGTCGGTGTTCACAACGAGGTTTGCGTTGTGCGTCACAATGATGATTTGCCGCCGCTTCCTGGCCTCGCGAAATCGGGTCACGAGTTCCTCAAATATCGACTGAGGGTCCAGGTTCTCCTCCGGTTGGTCGATGATGAGCGGCCGGTCGTCTTCCGCATCGATCGACAGGTACAACAGCAGGAGCACGATCCCGCGCGTTCCTGGCGAGAGTTGCTCGATCTCGACCTCGTCGTACTGAAGACTGTAGCCAACGGTGATGTGTTCAGTGCTATAAAGCCAGTCGGAGATGCGACGGGCCCATTCGCGGAACTCGAAGTTATCCGGCTGATGCGCCCGCAGGTTTTCTTCGTTTGCCTTCACGAACTCGAGCAACGCGGTAGCCGCTTCGCCTGATGACCCGGTCTGCCAGGCAGACATCAACATCCCCTTCGCAGCCTGCAGGACCTGGCCACGCCCACGGAACGGGCCGGTACGCAGATCGAGCAAGTCTTCGCCGGCCTCGCACCAGCCTTCGATGTTGACATTGCGCTTGACCGTGAAGGCCAGTCGCCCCATTGAGCCGGTGTCGGCCGCGATTCTCTGTTGAATCGGAGCGTAGAGCTTCTTGAGCTCTTGCTCTTCCTCGACGATTGCCTCGAACACCCCCGCGTACGCGGTCCGGCGCAGTTGAACCAGGTCGCGAATCTTGGAATCCGCCTCTTGGGCACGTTTGATTTGCTCGTCGAGCTTAGCCAAAGCGCTTTCCGCCTTGGTAATCTTGTCGGTCAGAGCCGAATAGCGCTTAACCTTCGTCTTGTCGGCGCCGACGAGCAGGTTCAGGCGGGCAACTTCGCGATCGAGCAATGAGAGGGTCTGCAATTGGAGCTCTGCCCCCTCAGGGATGAGAGGCACATTGGGGTCCGCGCCTTCCGCAAACACGGGATCGAGATCGGACGGTCCTTGCATCTTGACCACCAGCGCCTTCACCTGGCGCAACCGCTCCGCCAACAGCGTGTCAACGTCCTCCACGAAGTCCACTTTAAACGCGCCCCACTCCACCTCGGACAGGCCGGTGTCGGCGCGCTCTTGCTGCATTTCGTCCAAGAGCTCCGGCGCGCGACGAGTGCGGAAATCTTCGACATCTCCTTTCAGACTCAGCAGCGTCTGATGGCGCCGCTTCGCCCTCTCGACCTGCAACCGCTTCTGCTCGGCGGCTTGCGAAACATCTTCCAGTCGCTTAGCTCTCTCCTCGTTACCTTTAGGAATTAAAGACTTGCGATCGCGCTTGTCCTGCTCAATCGCTTTGGCCTTCTCCGCACGATCTTTGCTCAGCCCCGCCAAGCTCGCTTTTCGGGTGCGCTCCTCCGTCAGGTCACTGGAGGCCTTGCGTAGCGTCTCCTGGTAGCGCCGACGCTTCTGACGCGTATCCTCGAGCCTCAGCTCGAGCATTTCCTGAAACGTGGACGTGCCCATACGCTCGTCCCTCGGGTGGGCACTAAAGATGACTCGCTCGATCTCTGCATTCAGAGGGTTGCTCTCGTCCTCTGCCGAGCACAGCTTGTTCACAAACTGCTGCGAGAGGTATTGCACGTGGGAGTTGTACAGGAGATCATCGACCTCTGCGTGCGACACTTCGTTGCCAGTCGTCTCACCATTCTCCCAAATTAGCTCCGCCCTACAGTTATCCAGGTGCTGTTTGGCTCGGAAGACAAACGACTCTTTGTTGAGGTGCGGCGAAAGGCCGTAGCCCCCCGCGGCAACCAAGTCGGCCAGTGCTGTCTTCCCAGAGCCCCGAGCGCCGACCACGGCTACCAGCCCTGCGTTGAGCGGGATCGTTGCCTTCTTGAGCCAGGGCGCACCGACTACCATTAAAGACTCGATAGTATGGCTCTGCAAAGACCCGCGGCGCGGCTCCGGCCCAACAAATACCCGCTCCTCCGGCTCCAGACAGGTCTGGCGCAGGGATTCAAAGGAGAGATCGCCCTTGATCCAGCAGCGGCGCTGCTGGTCCGGCGCCCCCACGGTGTCAGTTGTATGCGCATCGGATCCATGCAGGCATGGTTTCCGGCCGTTGTACTGCTCGTCCAGTTCCCGTACGGAAAGCGCGCCCTGGCCGAGCCAGAAGTTGATCTGCCTGGGATTGGAGTCGAAGATGATATGGGCCAGTTGCTCGATATTTTTGCGCTGCGCGGCCCAGGAATCGGTCGAGTCCCGCAGGCCGGAGGTACCGTCCTTCTGTCCACCAGCGACGGCGATCAACGCATTGCGCTTGATCCATTCGTGCTTACCCAAGGCAGCCTTTAACTGCTCCAGGCTGACTTTGAACTGGTTCGCGCCAACGGAGCGGGCAGCCTCTGAATCCGTTTGCTCCGGCTTGTGCTTCCGCCCTAGGCGGATCAGATCTTCCCGGTGACAGCGGAAGTTCTCCCCCTGATACTGAAACTCGAATTCGAGCAAGAAACGCTTGATTCGATCGCAGTGATCCGGCTCATCCGGTGGGAAGAGGAGATGCAGGTTGAGCGCCGCCCCACGGTTCGTCTCAATGTTGAGGCGCAGTTCGACGTTCGGAAAGAGTAGACCGACGTTTGGCAGGCGCCCCTGGCGCTTGAACTCGAGCACCTTTTCATAAGGATCGATGCCAAAGTAATCGGTGATTCCCAGCGCCCGGATCGCGGGGTCACACGTCTCCACTTTGGAAAGAAATGCGCCCCAAGGATCATCCCCCCTGTACTGGTCATTCAGGACGGTACCTGGCGTGTGAATGTGAGGATCCCAGCGGTGCCACTCGGAGCCACGTTCACTCTGCACAGCATTTTCGCTTCCTAGTGTTTCCTCTGCCATGTTGTTCAAGTGCCTCCCCGATGGCATCAGCGCTCTTGTACCGCCCCCAAAAGACAAATCAGCCGCCCTGCTCAGCGGACCGGTACTACTGGAGATCATGCGCAGGCATGGCTCGGGCTTTATGCGCTCTAAAGGCGTAAGCGTACTATGAGTTTTCGCCGCGCGGGTGACGCTGGCATCCATGCGCACCGCAAGCCATTATGCACAATTGATCGTTATTGGCGACCAAGATGCTTACTAAATCCTTGCCCATCGGAGTCGATCCCGATTCGGCAGCCCAAGCGTTTTATCGACGGATCCGCTGACGCAGTGCTTAATACGCGTCCGGACATTGGTAGACCAGACCGCGGCACCTTGTCGTCGATCACGTTCGCTTTCCCCACCATCCGGTTGCGCTGTTACATCCGGCGCACAACATTCCCAGGTCAACCAGACGCCTCCTGACGCTTACGCGTCGGGACCGGGCTTTCGCGCTGCGCGTCGAGCCGCGTACCGCGTTTCGGCCCTATCGGGCATCAACCCCAGGCGCAGCTGGCAACTTCGTTAGCTTCTACGCGGCGCCTCATGCCCGGTCACCCGAGGCATGGCATGCACCCGACTCCCAGGTTCCCGCCCTTGACCCGCGACCGTAGCCGATAGCGGGCACGGGCAGGCATCAAGGGGCGAGGGACCGTGTTGCCCGCACCCCTCCCTCGCCTTTTTCCTTGACGCCTGCCCGCTATCGGCTCCTCCAGTCGCACGGGCGGGAACCCGGGAGCCTGGCGGCAGCAAAGCCAACCCCGAGTTCCACCGGGAGGTGTTCAGCCGCAACGGCAAGTCACATCCCTTCGCCCGGTTCAGGTCTTCAACCTTGACTGTGGAGATTGCCATGCAACTCGCTTCCTCTTTCCATTACGGCTCCCCGATGCTGCGCGCTGACTCACCCCTCTCGGACGATCAGATTCGCCGCGTTGCCCCCTCCATCTTCGCGGACGGCAAGCACGAAAGCCGCTCCGCGCGCTACACCTACATTCCCACCATCGAAGTGCTGCGCGGCCTCCGCAACGAAGGCTTTCAGCCGTTCATGATCTGCCAGACCCGCGTGCGCGATGAGGGTAAGCGCGAATTCACCAAGCACATGCTGCGGCTGCGCCATGCCGATCAGATCACCGGCGAGGAAGCCGATGAAATCGTGCTGTTGAACTCGCACGATGGCACGAGCAGTTATCAGATGCTCGCAGGCACATTCCGGTTTGTGTGCCAAAACGGCATGGTCGCCGGCGACAACATCGCCGATATCCGCGTGCAGCACAAAGGCAACATCGTTCAGAACGTGATCAACGGCGCGTTCGACGTGCTCGACGGCTTCGACTTGATCCGCGAGCAGAAGGACGGCATGCGCGCTGTGACGCTCGATCGCGACGAACAACATGCTTTCGCCCGCTCTGCCCTCGCGCTGCGCTATGACCCGAGTGGCGCCGAGGCACCCGCCCCGATCACCGACAGCCAACTGCTCGCCCCGCGCCGCTTCGAGGATCGCCGAGAAGACCTTTGGACCGTCTTCAACCGCGTGCAGGAAAACCTTACGAAGGGTGGTCTGCACGGACGCTCACGCTCGGGCCGCTCCATGTCCACGCGCCCCATCACCGGCATCGACCAGAACGTGAAGCTCAACCGCGCTCTGTGGATGCTTGCCGATGCCATGCGCCAGATGAAGGCGTAAGGACTCAGGGGCGGTGCACCCACGCCGCCCCGGCTCCCTGCCTTTGCGCCAGAACGCCAGTCGGGTCACGTTCTGACGCATTCGCATCGCTCTGGCCCGGCACCCTCTTTCCAACTCCCTGGAGTCGATCATGCAAGCCCAAAATGTCGAAACCGTCAGCATTGCTGCCGAAGCCGCCGAATCCGCAACCGTGCTCGAAACGAATTTCGGCGACGAGCAGCCAGTCGTGACCGTGCCGTATTCGAGCCTGCGACGCTCGCCGCTCAACGCGCGCACGCAACCCCTATCTGGCATTCTCAGCCTTGCCGTCAATATCCGTGCGAAGGGCCTGCTGCAAAACCTCGTTGTTCACGAAATGAAAGGGGCGCGCGGCAAGCAATGCCGGTATGGTGTCTGCGCAGGCCAGCGCCGCGAAGCCGCGCTCGACCTGCTTTTCGAGCAGAAGCATATCGCCGCCGACTATCCGGTGCCCGTGCGGATCGTCAGCGAAGGCGAAGCCCTCGCGATTTCACTGATCGAGAACAGCGAGCGTGAAGGGCTCGACCCGTTCGACGTGCTCCGCTCGTACCGAATGCTGGCCGAAGAAGGCCGCAGCGTCGATTACATCGCTGCGCTGTTTTCCGCCTCTCCGCTAACCATCAAGCGGCGCATGAAGCTCGCCAATGTGTCGCCCAAGCTGCTCGCACTGCTGCGCGAGGACGGCATTACCCTCGACCAGTTGGCCGCGCTCGCATTGGCCGACGACCATGAAACGCAGGAGCGCGTCTGGTTCGATGCTCCGAACGACTGGCAGCGTTCTCCGCAATATCTCCGTCAGGCGATCACCCGAACCGAAGTCGACGCGAGCCGCAGCCGTCTGTGCACTTCGTCGGCCTCGCTGCTTTCGAGGCGGCGGGCGGGTATGTCCGACGAGACCTGTTCAGCGACGCTGAAAATGCCGGATTCGTTGCCGACGCGGAACTGTTGCAGCGTCTCGCGGGCGAAAAACTCGAAGCCGTGGCCGAGGAAGTCCGTGCCGAAGGGTGGAACTGGACGGAAACACGCATCGAGCGTGATGTACTCAAACTGAATCACTACGACAGGCTCGATCCGCTCGACCGCGCGTATACCGAGGACGAGCAGCGGGAAATGGATGCCCTGACGGCGCGACAAGATGAACTCACGGAACAGTACGACGCACTTTCGGAGGACGATGGAAACGCCTATGAGGAAGGCGAACGGATCGAGGGCGAACTAAACGCAGTCACCGCCGCGATTCAAGCGCTCGAAATACGCACGCAGGCATGGGACGCACAACAGATGGCCGAAGCCGGTGCGTTCATCATCCTCGACCCGCAAGGCAACCTGATCATCGAGCGCGGGCTGGTACGCCGAGACAGCGATGCCGGGCGCGGCGCGGGTGCAGCGACAATCGGGCAGGCCGTCGCCACACCCAAGGAGGCAAACCGGAAGCCCAAGCCGGTTCATAGCGCGAAGCTCTGCCAACGCCTGAGCGCCCACCGCACCGCCGCCATTCACGCGGAACTGATCGCGCAACCGTCCGTCGCCCTCGCCGCGCTGCTGTTCCGGCTGGCGCCGATCGCCTTCCCCGAGCGGTACGGTGTCGGGCCGAGCCGTGACTATCTGGAACTCAATGCCACCAGCAACCACGATACGCTGCTGAAGGTCGCCGACGATCTGTCCGACAGCACCGCATGGGGCATCATCGACGCGCAGCGCCAACAGTGGCTCGCGGCCCTCCCCCGAAATCTGGCCGATTTGCTGCCGTGGCTGACCGAGCAGGATCCCGGCACAACGCTGTTCGATCTGCTCGCCTTCTGCACCGGCACCCTGCTCGACGGTGTGACCGGTACGGAAGGCCCGCACGCCATCAATGTCCTGAGCAACGCGCTGCAACTCGACATGACTCGATACTGGACGCCGACCCGCGCCTCGTATTTCGACCACGTCAGCAAGGCGCGGATCGTGGACGTAGCCATGCAGGCAGTTTCTCCCAAGATTGCCCTTGACTTCAGCAAGATGAAAAAGGGCGATGCCGCCGCCGCTGCCGAACTGCGGCTGGCAAAGGCCGCATGGCTCCCGGAAATCCTCACCGATCGGGAAATGACGCCAATCCGTGCCCTCGGCGTGATGAACGACTTGGACGATGAGGCTGACGAGGATGAAGCGGAAAACCCGAAGGTGGCCAGTGCAGACGAAGCCAACGCGCAGGAAGCTAGCGCTGCAGCTGACACTGCGCCGGCGAACGAAAACCACCCGGCGTGGCCCTTCCCAACCGCCGCCAGCATAGCGAATGCCGAAGCCATGCAACACACCGCGTGATCGTCCACTCCCCGCCTGTGCTCGAACGCAAGCGGGGAGTACCGTCTATCGAGCGTGTTCGCCCACCCAAAATGCAGCAGCGACCAGCATCACAAATAGACCAGCCGCGACGACCAATAGGCGGCTCAGCGCCCGAATCAAACGCCGTTCAGTCACTTCGATACCCGTCTGCACCCGTTTCACGGCTTCCGCTATCGCCTGCTCAAACAGGCTCGCCGCCTCGTCCATCCGCTCCCGCTGGTCCCGCGCCGCCACCGCCGCTGCACCGACAAGGCGGTTACCGGCAATCTTCGCGACCCGGTTGGCCATCCCATTCGCGAGCGCGGCTATCGATCCCTCATTGAGCGCCGCAAGCGCAACCTGATACCTCGCTTCGTGTTCCCGGATCATGCCCTCGGCCAACTGGATCGTCGCCTTGCAGCGCGCGAGCGCGTCGCGATGCTGGCGCATCAAGGCATCGGTCGCCTCCTCGGCTTCCCGACGCACTGCCTCGAAACTGCCATCCCCGGCCTTGCGGATACGGTCGGGCATTGCCTCGTAAAGCCGAGCGTAATATTCGAGCACGACGATCATCGACCACAACGCGTCGTTGTCCCGCAAGCTCAACGCACCGGAAACCCGCCGCATCCGCAGTAGGCTGGTATCGTCGGGCAACTCACCCGTGACCTCGAGAAACAGGCAGGCGAGCGCATCAGGCGACCTCGCCCGCCTGTTACGCATGAGCCGTCACCTTGGCGAACATCGTGCTGCACACCGCACGCCAGCGCAGCAGTTCCGCCCGCTCACCAATATGCATCGTTTCCGCCGCCTTGCGTACCGACAAGCGCTGGCTACGCAGTTCGTCAGCGACGCGATCCGCAAGATCGGGAAAATCCAGCGACTGGCCTTGTGCCTCGACGGCCTTGCGCAATTGCGAGTCCCGATACAGGGTGAATTTTTCCGGTGGCCCGAAATAGCCGTTGCGCACGACATGCGTGACCGCATTCGGGAACGTCGCACCGAACTTCAGAAGCAATTCGAGGCTATCGCGCTGCCGGTTGATGACCCACAACACGACGAGACGCCGGGCCAGCTCATCGAGCGTGCTGGCGAGCGTCCCGCCGTACTGTGCGACACCCGTCTGGCTTCGCGCTGCTGTGTTGACGACAACGGTCGCGTCCCGGTGCATATCGCAAAAATTGACGAAGTCGATCCAGCCGCTGGCGTCGTCCAGATCACATGACCCGCATTCGATTTCGTCGTGGACCGCTTTCATGACATCGGGATTGGACGTGTCCGTCTCCACCAGCACGACATTGACATCCGTCCATCCGAGGTAATCGACCAGCGCCAGCGTCACGAAGCTCTTGCCAACACCGCCCTTGCCGCCACCGACCATATAGATGGGAGGATTTTCCGTTGCCATGCGAGACCTCTACAAGTTCTCGGTATCCGGGCTGATCGGAAATCCGAGGAAGCCCTGTACCTGTTGCCCCAGCTTGGTTACCCCCTTGCCCCCCTTCTGCTGCAGTCCAGTGCGTTGCGGGTTATCGCGTGGAGCATCGGCTCGCGCTGACTTCCTGCCCCGAGCAGGCGCCGTCACCTGCTCTCGTGCCGCGTCCCGTCTGCCCGGTCGAATTCTTCCCTTTCCGTCCGCGCGGCGCATCGCATATCTCAGGGAATTGAGATTTACGTCGATGCCTTCCTGCGCGGCCTGTTCTATTAGTTCATGCAACGTATATCCCTTCTCCCGCGCCGCCACGATCTGTGTCCGTATGGATTCAACGCCATCTCCCACCTTGACTGGTTGATCATCTTTCGCTTTTTCCGGCAGCGCATCCAGCCTGCGTCCAAGTGCTTCCCACTGCCCTCGCGTGAAACTCCTGGCAATCGACATGACTCACTCCGACGCACGACCTTCACTGCATCTTGCGCACGCGTTTACGCGCCGTCAACACCCGTTTCATGCAGTTTTCGATGAGGACGGAATACATCGGAATGCAGAGGAATATGGCGGAACAAAAAATATTTTTTCTGCCCTCACCAGATGTTTCCCCGATTCACACGGAATTTCGCCCGCGTTCTCATTCGCGCACGCGGGCGCGAAGCGCAGTGAACATCGTGTCCTTGTCGGTTCACACTGAAGGACAACCGGAACGCGTTCGATGTCACTAACGCGCGAACACGATACTCACCCGTCTTGCCCTGCCATTGCTACGCCGGTGCCATACACGTGCGTCCGCTCTGCGCACACCTTGACAGCCATGCGACTGCGGATCGTACACGAGTATCGCCTGCACAACACGGTGCGATGCGTCGAGCGCACTCTCCACTCAACGCGCGCTGACACCAACTCTCCACGTCTCTACATCCGATGCGCTCGGGACCAGTCGGCCAAGCACCGGCCACGCGTCTTTTTGCTCGACGTCGTTAAACGCCCAACGCACTGCGATTACGCGGATGCGAATTCCTGTTGCACATGGCTTGCACATCGAGCGCACGGAAGTCACGCTCGACACCGAAAACAACATGAAAATCGAGGCATCGCAGGATAGGCTTGCGCCGGTTTTGGGCGCCACGTCCGCAATCGCACGTCGCATTGGTGAGGGATACTGGAGATTTTCGTGGTGGGTGCGATGCATAAGCGAAATCATGCGAGACGTAACTCGATGCTTGACCGCGTACCCGCGACCGAGCATGCCGCGGTACTGGAGTAACGCAGGACATGCAGCCACTGCTGGCGCTCTGTGCTTTAGCCAGTGCTGGGGATGAGCTCTATATGCGGGCGGTCGATGGAATACTTGGTCGCCGTCAGCCGACTACTTACTCGCCGACGAATCGGAATCGCACACGGGTTCGCCACGATCTACTCTACTGCCGACTTGTCGACGACACCCCGCTTCGATCGCATCGACTCGATACAAGCCATCGACAAAGCGAAACTTGGTGCTAGCGAAATACCTCCCCGACACATTCGGGCCTCGCACCAACGATCGCAGAGAAAAATCGGTAGTACATCTATTGCGGCGGAGACTCCGCAATCGCCTCGATCAACGTCAAAATCGCCTCACGTTTGCGCGCGTCGAGCGCCCGAAACCCAGAGACGATCCGCTGCTCGTCGGGACTCTCCAGACGCGCGCCTGCCTCGCCGGTCAGGACATAACAGATATCCACGCCAGCAGCCGCGATCGCACTCAGGTAATCAGAGTTGGGTCGCCTCATCCCTTTTTCGTACTGAAATTGCGCATGTTTCTGGACCCCGCCGAGCGTCGCCAGCTCGGTCTGATTCAGCCCCAAACGCAATCGCTCCCTTTTTAGGCGTGCCTCAAAATCATCCATTTGATATTCTTTTTCCTTGACAATATATCAAACGACTCTAAACTGGGCTTCAGAGGTATCCGATTGCTAGCGTAGCGCACCTCGGCAGAGGAGACACTCCTGTCCTCTTGCTGACCGCGATCCCATGATGCGGAGGCTGTATGTCATTCACCTATGAAATTTCCGGCGCCTTGTCTGTCCTGGACAACTTCCGGCACTACCATGCGCAGCAGTTCGCCCAAACGATTGCCGACCCTGCCGACATTTACTTCGCGACAGATGCCGTCACGCATTCGCTCGTCATCCGCATTCGCGGCGTACTGACCGACGACGAAGCGGAGATCGTCGAGAACGCACTTGGGGAATTCTCCCAGAAATGGGCTCGGACCGGCAGTATCTTCAGACGAGTGCGCTACGGAGAGCCGTCATGTGTGCCACTGGGCTTAGCCCTGCACGTAGAGTTGCTCAGAGAACTCGCCGATGAGCACGTCCAGTTGGAAGCCTTTCTCCAACGCCAAGCGCGTATTCTCGAACAATTTCGACCGGTGGCGACCTAGAGCGCGATAGCACCGACATCCCGGCGCTTTCCAGCGTGCTGGGCGAGTCCAATTACCGGAGGTTCGAAATGGAAGAACCGGCCTCGTATACTCTGACCGGCGCACTAGCCGTGCTAGACGATCTGGAAGACGAGCAGCTCGATAGAGTATCTCGCCATCTGGGCGGCATCGCCTCGGTGTACCTAAGGCACGACGAGATTGCGCATGCCGTTTCGCTTCGCATTTCCGGCATGCTAATGCGCGACGACGTGCGCTACATTGAGCAGCGTGTCGAGCGATTCGCCGAGGAAAACGCCCGAGCCGCGGCGATTCTCCTGAGCGAGTGGAACGGCGAGACAAGCGAACTTGTCGTCGGCATGAACTGGGACGCCCAATGCCTGATCCGGCTTGGCGCGGTTCAGGAGCAACTTGCAAAGCTCACTGAACGATATTTCGACTTCCTGCTGCGGCTCGAACCACCCGGCTCGCCCCCTCGCGGCAAACCGCTTATGTGCGTCTCCGTCGACATCAAAGACAAGCTGGCCAGAGGATTGTCAATCTGACGTCACCGCCTTTACGCCGCTTTCATACGCCGCATCTCGCGTCGGTCGTGCGACGTTCTATTGCTGAATCGTCGCGCTCTTCAACAGGCCGCCAACAAACTGTGCACTCGCCTTTTCCAGCGCGAGCGCATCGAGCTGCTGACGGATCGTCGCCTGCGCCTGGTTGAACGTCGGCACCTGCGTCGGCCGCTTCGCGTCGAGCTTCACGATCGCGCGTGCGCCGTCGACCGGAATCGACTCGGGCGTGATCGCACCGACAGACAGCTTTTCGAGCGCCTGTGCGACCACGACCGGCAGGCCCGAGGTCTTGCCCTCCGTCGCTGACGCCTTGAAGCTCACCCACGGCAGTTCCCCGCCCGCATCCCGGCTCGGCGCAAGACTGTATTGACGTGCAAGCCCTTCAAATGACTTGCCGGCCTTCAGTTCACTCAGCACGGTCGCGGCTGTCGCCGCATCCCTGACGACAATCAAACGCGGCTTGTACTCGTCCTTGCCGAGCGACGCGACAATCTCGTCGTAACGCGACTTGACCTGCGCATCCGTTACCGGCTCCGGCTTCACGTTGTCCTTCAGATACAGCTGCGTCTCGGCATTCGCCTTTGCTACCTGCATCGCCGCCTGTACTTCCGGCTTGCTACCGTAGTTTGCTTTCTCCGCTGCCTGCTGGATCAGCACACGTGCAATCAGTTGATTCTTGATCGCCTGACGCACTTGCGGCGTATCCGGTTGCCGCGATGCGCGCAGCACGGCGTCGACTTCCGCCTGTGTGATCGCGGCGCCGTTGACCGTTGCGACGGGGCCCGTCGCTTGGGGTGCGGCGGACGTCTGTGCAATTGCCGAGCCGGTCAGTGCCACGGTCAAGGCAAGTGCTGAGAGCGCGTAGCTGAGTTTCGTTTTCGTCATCGTTTCGCGTTTTCAATAAATGAGCGCATAAGCCCTCGGGGTAGTCCAGGACCGGTCAGTAGTTCCAGTTGACCGTCGCCAATACCAACGTTGCCTTCGGTCCGAGTGCAGCCGGCTGTGTCAGTGCACGCCCGACCAGGACCTCGCCCGACAAGTACTGCTTGTGCCACTGCCATTGCGCCCGCAACCCGGCACCCGCGCCGGCGAGCGTCGGGAAACCCGGTACCGAGACAAGGCCCGCCTTACCGGCATCGACGAATACATACGGCTCGATTCGGCCGTCTTTCCACGCCGGCGCGTTTACCCAAGCCAGTTCGTTACGCGAGTAGAAGCCCCGATCGCCAGCGATCTCGCCCGAGCGAAAGCCGCGCACGGTGTCCATCCCGCCGAGGTACAGTTGCTCGGATCCGAACAGTGCCATGTTCGTATATTGTCCGCCGAGCACACCGCGATACGCGAGCAGCGCGTGCCCGATCTTCGGCAACGGCAGCGTGAACGCGGCGGCCGCATCCATCTTCGTGAACTGGCTGTGCGCTTCGTCGCGCGTGATGCCGTGCGGATCATGGTTCGCGCCGAACCAAGGCAGGCCCTGCGACAGCCCGCCGTTGATCGTGAAATTCCCCTGCGCGTCGTTCATCACGAACTTGTGCAGCCAGGTGCCACCGACGCGAAGCACGGCGACCCGCTGCGGATCGAGATCGATGCCGTTGACCTCGCGGTCGGTACGGCGCCAGGACACCGTCGCGTCAACGCTGGTGATATCGCTCACGCTACGGTTCACCAGATAATTCCAGCCGAAGATGTGCGACAGCGTGCGGCCGTATTCGAGCGCGGTCGTGCCGATCACCTGCTGGTATTCCGAGTCGGAGATCGTATAGCTGAATGTGTGGCGGCCGAACGGTACCGCGAACGAACCAACGATCGCGTTGCTGTCCAAGCTGTCGAGGAAGTTCACGCTTAGCGATTCCTGCAGGCCGAGCAAATTGTCGGCCTCGATGCCGGCACGATAGCGGGTCACGCCCGTGGCCGAGCTGCCGTAGTTGTCGACGCCCAACGTGTAATAGAGGCGATCGCCCGATTTGTTGCCGATGTCGACGATCGATTCGCCGGGATTCTGGCCGGGCAGGATCTGCACCGTCGCCTGGTTGCGGCGCAGCCGGTTGATCTGCGCGACGCCCTGGTCGATATCCGATAGCCGCAGCGGATCGCCGGACGTCACCGGAAATGCGTTCTCGTAGCCGGCGTCCGTGAGCCAGCCACCGCCTGCCGACGCTTCGCCTGCCTTGAGCCGGTGAATCGGCTTGCCGTTGACCGTGAACGCCTCGATCGTGCCGAGCTGAATCGTGATCTTCAGCGTGCCGGTCGCAAGATTCTGCGGGCCGAGCAGCGCGCGCGTCGTGACGAAACCGCGTTCGACGAATACGTCGGTGATCCGCTTCAGCAGCACGTTGATGCGATGCGAACCGAGGTCCTGACCGACGAACGGCGCGACGACTGCTTCGAGCCGTTTGTCGGAAACACCATTCGGCGGTTCAAACCGACTGCCGTCGGGCGCCTGCAGCGTGATCTGCTTCACCGCGAAGGTCGGGCCGGATTCGGCAATCGCATTGACGGGGGTATCCGCCGGGATGTCGAGCGTCGTCTCCGACGTCGGCGCGACCGTGATCGAAGCCGGCGGCTGCTCGAGCTGTCGCTGGCGCGCTTGCTCGCGTTGCTGCTCGATGATCAGTTGTGCCGGATCCTGCACCGGCCGGCCGGCGGGGGGCAATGATTGGGCATGAGCTGAACGATTGGCTAACCAGGTCACACAAACGACCATGACGGTCGCACCCGCCCACAGCTTCAACAAGACACGCATCCTCACCTCGCCTTCGCCGGCTTTGCAGCCGTCATCGCCGCTTTTTCCTGCGGCGTCGGCGCCGTCTCCAGGACGATCACCAGCGTCACGACGAGCCCTGAGATCAGCAGGCCAAAAATTCCAAGCATCGCTCGATTCATCAACGCCACCACCACGTCGTCAGGCCCAGATGCTGGTCGATCTGGACGGGCGTTCGCGAAGGGGCGCGTACCGTCGTGATACCGCCTGCCGCTGTGACGCCCTTCCCACCGCTGAACGAGCCGCCGTCGATCACGCCGTCGCCGGTCAGCGTCACGTTGCCGTTCGCAGTGAAGCCGCCACCGATATCCATCGCGATGATCTGCGCCCACGTGCTGCCAAAGAACGCCTTGAAGCCGCGATGCTGGTTGATTGCGGCATAGCCAGTCACGCCCTGTGCGTATGTGATCGGTGCGTCGACCTTGATGTCGCCAGTCGCGAAGACGTTGCCGCCGATGTTGCGTGCGACCGTCCCGGCCTTGATGCCGATATTGCGGCCCGCCTGGATCGTGCCGCCATATGGCGTGACGTTGCTCGATGCGTCGGCGTGGCAAAAGATCCAGCAGCTGCGCGTGTAGCTCGCCTGGCCCGTGAAGACAGCGGCGTTGGTGAAAGCGTTTTGCACGGCGATGTTGACGTCGCCGTCGTTCGATTGAACGATCCCGCCGGAATTCGTGAAGTTGCGGCCCGTAATCGTTACCGGGCCGTGCACGGCGGCGATATAGGCGAGCTGGTCGGGGTTGCCGACCGTTCCGTAGTCGACGTTGAAGCCGCTCGTCGTATGCGTGAAGAACAGGAAGCCGCCGCGGCTGTCGGTATACGCAGTGGGCTGGCCGCCGTTCGTGCCGCCGGTATGGTCGATGATGTTCTGCACGTCGCCGGCTGCGGTGAGGCTCACCGCGCCGTTCGACAGGATGCGGGCGTTGTCGTTGATGATGTTGCCGCCGGCCGTCAGCTTCGTTTGGCCATTGGCGGCGAACATGACGCCGAGGTTGTTCGCGCTGGAGCGGTTCGTGATGTCGCCTGCGGCGGTGAGGATCACGTCGCCGCCGGTCGTGGTGCCATCGCTCGCTGTAGTGCCTGCCTGAATCAGGCTGCCCGTGTTGGTGATCGAGCCGCTACTTGTCAGGTTGACCGTGTTACCCGCACTCAGGGTAGTCGGGCCAGTCGTGTCGTCAGACAGCGCGATGTTGCCAGCCTGGACATTCACGTTGTTCGCGGCGGTCACCTGCGCGCCCTGAAATGATACGGTGCCGGTCGTCGCAAGCGCGACGTCGCGCTCCGCCTTCAAGGAACCGTCCGCGATTGCGATGTCCCCGTTTGCCGTGACGACAACGTCGCCCGCATTCGCATAGACCTTGCCGAGGCTGTGCACGCCGGCGCCTTGGTCTGTGACGATCAGTTGGACGCGGCCCGCCGTCAGTCCGCCGGCGGCCGTGATGTCGACCGCGACGGCGTTGCTTTTCGTCCCAGGCGAAGATGTGCCGATCAACCAGTCGTGGCCGTTGTCCGATGGCGAGAAACTGGTGTCGTAGGTCGCTGTGCTGTCGCCAGCGATCGCGCGAATGCCGCTCGTCGAGCTGGTGAAATCGTTGGTCACCGGGCCGTTGATGCTGATTTGCTTTGCGATCAGGTCGAGATTGACCAGCGTGCCAGACAACCCACCGGAACCGATCGTGATCACGCCGCGGTCGGTCGTGAGTACGACGTTGCGCTGTATGACGCCGGGCGCGAGCGTGAGGTCGTTGAAACTCACCTGCCCTGTCGACAGTACGACGTGACCGGTGTTCGTGAAGCTGCCGCCATCGACCGTGATCCCGTTCGGATTCGCCAGGATCACGTTCGCACGCGGACCGAGCACATTGATGTTGCCCTCGATCAGCGACGGATTCGTGCTCGTCACCTGGTTGACGATCGTGCGTGCGTTGATGCCGACGTTGTTCAGGTCGGCACCTGCTTTCGAGACGTTGAACGACGAGTAAGTGTTGTTCGACACGCCGCCAACTGAAGGAGCGATATTGACCGTTTGGCGACCGCCAGCGCCCACCGCAACCGACGTCGCCGTACCACCGTCCGGAACGATGGTCCCGGCGAATACCGCACTCTGCCACGCCGGACATGACATCATTAGTAGTATTGATAGATGCTTGGCGCGCACGAATCGCTCGATTTCGTTGACTTTCATCATGTCATTCCGGCGTTTTCTTACTTCTGGCTTGCGCTGGCGGACTGAGTGATTCCGCGGCCGCTCAGTAGCGCAGTGCGGAACTGAGGCACGAAGCTCATAAGTGCCTCATCAATTCCCTTGATGGCATTGGGCAAGTCTTTCACCAGATCAGCATAGAAGGGATAGACATAAGGACCATTCTCCTTGGCATCTGAAGCGAAGTTGGAGCCGGTATTCTTGTTAATACCACCACCGCCCGAGGTCGGATTTAGATGGGTAGGGATCGGCAAGAACATATTCTGAGAGAAAATAGGTTCAAACGTCGATGCCGAAAAAATTCGAATTTGGCTGTTAACCGATCGGACATACGGCCAACCCAGTCCTTGTGCGCCATAACCGGTATTGGCCGGTGCAATTAAAATCGCATCCGCTCCCGTATAGGCCTCACCCTTCAATGTTGGATGCAGCCAATCTCCTGCGATTTTGGGCATGCCAGCCTGACCAAGATTGACTTCCTTCACCTGGTAACCTTGCGCCCGCAACTCGGCCTCCAGTGCCTCGATGTACTTACGGTTCAGTCCGGTATCCCCAAGCTCACTCTTGACGACGTCGTTAAAATCCTTGTTGGTGCGAGTCGACACGGCAGCTGTCCCGCCGGCGATTGCGCCGCCGACAGCCGCAGCCAACAGGCCCACTCCAGGAATTGGGACGAATACCGGCCCTCCGGCCGTGACGGCAAAATACACCGTTGGCCTCGACACATCGACCGCAATCGTCTTGACCGACGACATTTTTTGCGCATCGAAGTCGTATTGCGGTTTCGATGCACACGCGCCCAACAAAGCCGCGAAACAAACCACCGAAATTCTTTCAAGCGCCCTCATACTACCTCGTTGTTAAAAAATATTCCTAGTTTTGCTTGATGTTGTGTCACATCAAATGCTTCCGGGTTCGCCGCTAGTTCGCGAGAATCCCATGCGTCGAACGGCTGAATTGATTAGAGGTATCCATCAGTTTGCACTCCATGACGTACAAAGAAACTCATAACACGGCCCATCATCGAAGGTGATCATCAAGTGTTGTAATGCCGCAATGGTTTTTGAATCTTTTCTCCCAGCGATTCGAACTTTATCTAACCAATCGCTATCGAGCGAGACCAGCTTCCCATATGCGAGCTTGAACATATCCGCCGTACAGGATGTCATAAACGTGCATTTATATACTTCAACTCCGCTGAGTCTCAACGTGCAATCAGTAGCTTCGCCCTCTTCGTCCTCGATAGACAGCCTCAACTCACACTCACGGCGTGGAAGAACGACAAACTCGGGGCTCTTAAGCAAAGCTGACGCCGGTACCGGCAACTGCCAAAGTTCATTCATTGTTTAGCTCCCGGACGCGGAATGGTTCCGCTACCGATATATGTACTAGTGGATTGACCAGATCCGGTGATACGCAATGTCGATGTACCGCTGTTAGCCAAGCCATTGTTTCCAAGACGTGCGGCTATTGCGGCTTCCGCCGTCGCGTCACCCGTCATGTCAACAATACTCCATTGGCTCCGCGGAATACCCGCTTGTGTGAGCGCAAGCGACGAACGAGTGTTTATGATGAGCGTATTTCCTCCCAGATTGATCGTCTGGATAGGCAAATCGGCCGGCGACAGTGTTCCAGCTCGAAGCTGAGCAGCGACATCGGAAATTGTAGATCCGGCGAAGCTTCCTTCCTCACTAAACCATGGACTAGCAGTAGTCTGCGAGAAATTTAGAGTGTTGCGAGAAGAAGATGCAACCGAACCACTGATCGGTGCCGCAGGCATCTTGAACCCTGCAGCACCGGCCGCGATCCCCTCTGTTGCTTGACCGATCATCGATGCGTAGTACGCATCGGTCGGCGAAGCGCCCGTCGCATACATCAATCCGCCGTATATCCCTGCGAGCGGACTGCCGAGCATATTGTCCAGGGTAGCCGCCGCCTGGCTCGGGGTAGTCGTCACGGGTGACGGTGTCTCGACTGCAACGGTTGTCCCGCCCCAGTTTTGAATCGTATTGCCCGCCATGTACGCCTGAAACTTCTGGGACAGGCAAGCTATCGAGCCGGGTGATTGACACGCCGTCGCGAGAGCCTGATCTCGAGCGGTCGATTTCTGCATCAATGTAGCCGCTGCAGCACAGTCAGCCGCTTTTCCGCTATCGCATCCCGCTTGCGCCTCTGCGGCCTGCTGTGCCTCCGACTTCTGCCCCGGGAGTATCGTGACGTGATTCAACCAATTGTTCTGCGTCTCGTTCTGGGCCGCCGCCACCGCGCCCTGAATATTGACGCCCGCCACCCCGGCTACGCTGCCACTCACGACAGTTTCTATCGCTGTCAGGATCGGCGCGGGGATATTGCCGTTCGCATCGATGATCGGATTCAACCCGGCCGAGATTGCTCCGCCCACGGCCCCGCCCGCGCATCCGTTTCCTTCGGCCGCGCTTGCTGCACAACCGAGCACGGCGTGTGCCGCAATATTCTCGAAGGTCAGTGGATCCGTTCCGTTACCGATCGCGAACGCCGCTGCTGCCGCTACATTCGATACCGCACTGTTGCGGAGGTTCGTCAGGAAGCTGCCGCCCTGGATCGCCGTTTGCACGCCGGCCTGCAGCACCGACTCGGCTGCGAGCGCACCGATCGTGGTCGGCAACGAACCCGTTGCTGCACCGGCCTGCGGCACGAGCGTATTGCCCACCGACTGCACGCCCGCCAGCGATGCGAGACTGTTCGGTGAGGCACTCCACGACCAGCCCAGGGTGCCTCCGTCAAACGTAATGCCGTTCGTCAGGCCGGCCGTGAGCCCAGCAACGCCCCCGGTTTCAAGCATCTTCCCGACACTGAATGCGCCACCGGCATTCAGCTGGCTCATCGTGCTGTTCATCATGCCGGCGAAAGCGGCCGACAACGCGACGTTGGCCGTTCCCGCACCAACCGCCGCCGTCGTCACAGTCACTTCGGTCGCGCCAATCGCGATCGTCGATGTGCTCGCCGGCACCGCCGCGGCAAACGCCGTCCCCGACGCAGCAGACGCCATCGCCCCGATCGCGGCCGATGCCGCCATCCCTGACATGATCGAGAGGCCGGTAATGACCGCCGTCATGAACAGCTGGTCGTACCACGCGTCACCGTCGACAACGTCCGTGTGCAGGTTATCGGTGACCGTCTGCTGCGTGAAATTCCCGCCGAGCTTCGTCTTCAGGTCCGACAGCATCTGCTGCGTTGCGGCCTGATTCACGCTACCGTCGGCATTGACCTGCTGCAGCGCCCCACCGATCTGCGCGATCGACTGCGCATTGAGCTGATAGTTGGCGGCCGACATGAAGCCGCCTTGTTGCACCACGGTGCCCGTGGTTTGCAGGAGCACACCGTCCTGCCCGGTCTGATAAATCGTGCCGACGTTCGTCGAGCGTTGCTCGTTGGTCAGCGAGTTCGTGTTGACCGTCAGGTTCTGCGCCGTGACCGTCCCGGTGTTCAGGATGCTGTTCGCGTAGTTGAGCGTGACGTTGGTGCCCGTAATCTCACCGTCGGCGTTCACCACCGCGAAGTTCTTCGGCAATAGGACTTCCGGCATCAATGCCTGCACCGTCGGACATGTAGCGCCGCCGGTCGTGCTGCAACCCGGCTCCGGCACCGTCTGCTCGACGTACCAGAGCATCGGATGATCGATCATCGCCAACTGCGCGTCAGTCAACTGCGTACCGAGCGCGATGTTGTGTTCCTTCGCGTACTCGAGCGACGCGCCGTAAAGCGCCGCCTTGTCTTGATTGCCGATCGACGCCTGGCTCGTGCTGTCCGTGGCGCTCGTCGTGCTGTAGAAACTGCTCTTGCCGGTCGCCTGCAGCGCAGCCTGCTCGATCTGCTGATTCTCCGTGTACGGGTCGTAGTAGAACGGCACATTGGCCGGCTGCAGATTCGCCGGCAGGTTGGCGATCAGCGACGCCGACGAAACCGTATCAACGACCTGCGCGGCCGGGTTGTTCGTCAGATAGGTGACCGTCGTGGTCTGCCCCGAGATCGTCTTGACGGTCGCGCTCAGCGGTGTATTCGCCTGCGTGATGATCGGCGCGACCGGCGTACCGACGGTCCGCACACCAATCGGCGTATTCGGCGGCAAACCGGCCGAACCCGTCACCGACGTCAGCTGGCCATTCGCGTCGACGACGCGGCCCGCCACGTTGACCGTCGCGGCCACGCCAGACGGCGTCGACACTGGCCCCAGCGAAATCACCTGCCCCGACACGACCGGCGGCGGTGTAAAGACGTTCGGATTCGTGATCCCGTTGACGAGCTGCGAACCCGTCAGCGCGATGGTCTGACCGATCACGTTACCGGTGTTGGTGAGCGTCGGCGAATTCACCGATAGCGAGTTGCCCGCTTGAATCGTGGCCGGCACGAAATCCGACATACCGACGTTCGACGGCAAGCCGGGCGCGGCCTGCGCATCGCCGAGGCTGAAAGCACCGCCGTACAGATTCTGGCAGGTCGCGGCTGAACCTTGACAGCCCCACGTGCGAATACCGGCCGGATTACCCGTCCAGTACGCATGCAAATATTGGTTGTCGCTCGACGCACTTGAGCTGGCGTTGATCGTCGCAGTATTCAGCGCCGTGACGAGACTGCCCGTATTGCTGAACACGTCCGCCGTGATCGACAGGTTGTTGTTCGCCGTAATCGTCGCCGGCTTGGCCGACTGCACCTCGATGTACGCTTCGCAGTTCTGGCCGCACCCCGTGTACGGCGACGCCGACCCGTAGTTCTGATGAACCGTGACCGGCGCGGCGATCGTGTTCGTCACCGTGCCCGCGTTGATCTGGACATTGTTGCCGGCCTCGATCGCGGCCGAGGTGTTTGTGACGCTCGATGCCTGCGTCGGATTGCCCGCGGTCGTGCCTGCGCCGCTGATTACGACATCGTGTGCCGCGACCAGATTGCCGTAGGTGTTGTTAACCTGATTCGCCGCGATAACGATGTCGTGGCCGGCAGTAACGTTGCTGTTGGTCTGCTGATAGCTATACGTCTCCGAGTTCGGATTCGTCGTATGCAGCGAGGTACAGCCCGAATTCGAGACGCCCGATGCGCAACCCGCCGTGACCGTCTTCGATCCGACATTCGAACCTTGATTCGTAAAGCTCGCTGCCTGAATCGTGACGTCGTTGCCGGCCGTCAGCGTTCCTGCGTTGGTCAGGTTGCCGCCGGATACGTTCAGGTTGTGGCCTGCCAGAACCTGTCCCGCCGAGCCCTGCACCGTGGTGCTCGTCGACACCGTCGGGACCGTTACCGTCCCCGGCGAATTGATTGTGAAGGTGGTCGGCAGACCGATGGTGTACGAGCAATGGCTGTTCAGATCGCAAGCGTGAATCCCCGTGCCGACAATGCCGCCGCCGGAAGATCCCGGAGACGTGCCGACGCTCTGGTAGACCGCGATCGGAATGCCGCCCTGCCCCAGGAATCCGCCCGTAGTCGAACCGCTCAATGCTTGCAGACCCGACAACAGCGAATTCAACGCCGTCGCATCGACCGTGTCCGTCACGGTCGAGGTGTACGAGCGCGCCTCGTTGTTCAACGTTTGAACGTTCAACGAAACGTCGTTCGCCGCACTGACAGTCCCGCCTTGGTTGTTCAAGGTCTGGGCCGTCATCGAAAGATTGTGACCTGCCGCGATCACGGACGACGGTCCGGACACCACGCCAACCGTTGTCGTCGTTTCCGTCACCGTCGGCAGCGTGAAGGTCTTGCTGATGCCGTTGTTCGCGAGCGTACCGTCCTGCAGATACCAGTACGCCGCACCGAGGCTCCCCAGTTGGGGCTGCGCTTGCGATGCATCACCGGGCAGTTGAACCAGCGTGAATGTTCCGGTCGACGCGACGGGAGCCTGAGTGATCGCGACACCAACAGGCGATAACAAGTCACCCAGCGTCGCCTGCTGGGTCAACGGAATATTTTCAGCCGGAACGTGATCGCCCACACCCGGAAAGTAGAACTGGTAATTGATGGTGCCGATCACCGTCGACCACAGCAAGCCGGGGTTGTCTATCGTCTTGGTCGTCGTCGTTGTCAACGAGCCGGATGAAGCGGTCGCGTTATTGACGGTCGCTGCCGTGATCGACAGATCGTTGGTCGCCGTTAGCGTACCGCCTGCGTTCCCGAGATCGCCACTCAGGTTGATCGTCGCGTTCCCGCTGCCCGCCGGGCTGTTGCTATTGCCCGCCTTCGTGGTACCGCCCGAATTGTCATAGCTCGATCCGCTGATCGTCAGCGTATTGGCCGCTTGCACCGTGCCGGCGTTCGTGCCCGAACCGTTCAGCGTGAACGCGTCATTGGCCGTGACCGTACCGCTCGCCGCGTTGGCGAGCGTTCCGTTGATCGTCAGGTCGTTGCCGTTGATTGCACCCGTGTTGCCCACCGCGCCGTTCAGCGCCAGTGAACCCGTGCCTTGGTTGATCGTGCCGGCATTGTTGATGCCGTTGGCTGACGAGACCGTGACGGCCGTTCCCGGCAGCGTCCACGTACCCGAATTGCTTACCAACTGGGCGGACAGGTTCAGCCCGTTGCCGCCGTTGACGGTCCCATAATTGGCTACCGACGGATCGAGCGTCTGGTGCGGCAGGTTCAGCGTCGCAACGTTTTGCCCGAGAATCCGACCATTGGTGTTGTCGAACGAGCCATTGCCGCCCGTCACCGTCACGGTCGTGTTGCCGATGGCGGCCGTCGGATTGTTGACGTCGCCTGAGTAAATGAGACCATTCGCGTTACTCAGGCTGCCCGTCGTCAAGTTCAGTGCGTTCGTCGCGAGCAAACCGCCCGAGTTGGTCGTCGCGCCCGACACGTTGAAATTTGCAGTCGGCCCGTAGATCGTCCCGGCGTTATTGAGGTTCGTCGCGGTGATGTTCGCCGTCTGAAGCGATGACAGGCTGCCCGTGT
Source organism: Burkholderia sp. BCC1977 (assembly GCF_905339595.1). NCBI lineage: Bacteria > Pseudomonadati > Pseudomonadota > Betaproteobacteria > Burkholderiales > Burkholderiaceae > Burkholderia > Burkholderia sp. BCC1977. The sequence continues at coordinate 80,763 of NZ_CAJPGQ010000007.1, read as the reverse complement.
TTGTAACGGTCGTGCCGGATACATTCAGATTGCCTGCCGCCATCTGCGTGCCGACGTTCGATACCGTGCCACCAGCGACCGTCGCGTCACCCTTGAACGCTGCGGTGCCGCCCGTCGTCACGCTCTGCGTGCCAGTGATCTGCGTCGTGCCACCCACCACGGCGTTCGCGGTCGTGACGTTCGCGCCCGACAGGGTCGCGTTACCGCCCACCGACAACGCCGGTGCCGTTGCGCTGAAGGGCTGATTGAGCTGCCCCGCCGACGTGTCGAGGTTGTTCGTCGCCGTTGCGGTCAGATTGCCGCCAACTGCGACGCCCTGCGTCGTAATGTTGGTCGCCGTCAGGTTCGCATCCTTCGAGGCGGTCGTCTGGCCGTTCAGCGTCAAGTTCTGACCGGCGTTCAGCGTCGCGTTGCCAGCCGTCGAGACCGGACCGGCTACCGTCAGGTTGCCCGCCTTCGCATTCGCGCTCAGATCGCCCAGGCTCTTGACGCTGCCTTGCGCATTGAGGTCCGTGCCAGCCGTGATCGTCGTCGCGCCGCCCGAAAGGGCATCTCCAACGAGCGTCGCGCTGCCGTTGGTCGCGGTCAGCGTGCTGGTGCCGACCGCCGTCGTCGCACCGACCGACAGATTTTGACCGGCCGTCGCGCTCAGATTGTTGCCGGTCTGAATCGCGCCCGAGATCGCGATGTTGTTGCCGGCATTGAGCGTCGTGTCGTTCGCGACGCTGAGCCCACCCGTTCCGTTGATGTCGCGGCCCGCCGTCACGCTGGCGTTACCGGTATTGCTGACCGCGAGACCACCGCTCAGGTTTGCATCGCGCGCGGCGGCGATCGTCGTGCTCTGACCCGTCTGGACGGTACCCGCGACGGTCGCATCCTGACCGGCATTGATGTTCACCGTGCCCGGCGTTGACACCGCACCCGCGACCGAGACGCTTCCCGCAGTCGAACCGATCGAAGCGTTGCCGCCGCTGTAGACCGTACCGCCCAAGCTAACGCCCTGCTTGCCGCTGGCATTCAATGCGCCGAGCGATACCACGTTGCCGGTGGTCGAGAGCGATCCGCCGCTGGCTGCGAGCGTCATGTCGCCGACCGACGCGGCCGTGCCCTGCACGCTGGTGCTGCCGCCGGACGTGACGTTCAGGAACCCGCCGCTCGTGACGCTGCCGCCGAGCGTCGTGTCCTGCCCCGCCTGAATCGCCACCGCGCCCGGTGCCGATACCGTGCCACCGAAACTCGCGTTCGTACCGGCCGTCGCGTTGACCGTGCTGCCGCTCTGCACCGCGCCATTGAGCGCAATCGCCTGACCGGCATTCAGGTTCACCGCGCCCTGCGACGACGAGACATTGCCTTGGCCCGTAATCGAGCCGGCTTGTGCCGCGATCGACACCGGACCCTGCGCCTGCATCGTGCCGCCTACGGCCGCGTTCTGGCCTGCCGTCACCGACAGCGCCCCATTCGACAGCGCGTTGCCGTTCACGTTCGCCGAACCCGTCTGCGCGGCAATCGTGGTGTCGCCCACGCCTGACACCTGGCCGTTGACGGTCGCGTTACGTGCGCCCGTCAGCGCGACCGTGCTGCCGCCCTGCACCGCACCGTTGACCGCCAGGTCTCGCCCGGCCGTCGCCGATACTGTGCCCGGTGCGCTCAAGCCGCCGACCGTCAGGTCGCCGTTGGCCGTCTGGAGCGCAATGTCGTGCGCGGAGAGCGAACCAATCGACATCGACTGGCCGGCCGTGAGATTGGCCGCGCCGTTCGCGGCGACCGACGCGGCATTCAGATTGCCGCCTGCGATCATCGACACGTTCTGCCCGGCCGACACTGCGCCGGGTGCGTTGATGTCGCCGTTCGCCGTCACCGTATAGTTCTGGTTTGCGAGGCCCGTTCCGTTGATCGTCGTGTTGCCCGCGCTGGTCAGATTGACGTTCTGATTGGCAAAAGTTTGACCGACCGACACATCACCGTTCGCGTTCACGAGTACGTTGCCCGCCGTCGCGGACAATGGCCCTTGAGTGTTCACGCCCATACCCGCTGCCGTGGACACGATATAGACGGTCCCTGACGTGACTGAACCATATTGGTTCGCGTCCACTGCAACGGTCTTGCCGATCGCGGCTGAGGTATTCGCCGCCCCGTTCGTCGCAGTACCGTACGCGATGCCAGTCGTATCGCTAGCCGTCGGCGTGACGAGTTGGCTACCCGCGATCACATTGACACGCTGATCCGCTCGCAACGGTGCATTGATGCTGACGCTCTGGCTGATCAGATCAATATTCCCGACCGTGCCTTCGATGCCGGCTCCGGGCCCGTTCACACCAGCCGGGCCGTCAATCGTGATGGCGCCCGACTGCACGTCATAGGCCACGGCCCCTGCATGCGCAAAGTCGGTCGCCGTACCGCCCACGCCGGTGAGAAACTGCGGCGTGCCGGTTGTGAGCGTCAGGCCGGGGATGTTCGTCAGCGCCAACCCGTTCACGGCAATGCCGCCCGGCGCCGCAACGATGACGGCCGCCGGCGAGCCAAATACCTCGAGCGGCCCATTCAACACGGCAATGTTGTTCGACGTGACCTGGTTGATGATGGTCGTCGCCGGATGCCCATTCAGGTTCGGGTTCGCACCGAGCGTGCCGCCAAGCAGCGGCGTCCCCGCCACGGTACTGTTGTTCAGCACCAGACCTTTGCCCGTCACCTCGAATGACTGGTATTGCCCAACGCTTATCCCATTGCTGTTGGCAGCGGGGATGTTGATAGCGGGGACTCCCGTGCTCGTCTGAGTAACGGTCGGCTGGAACGTGATCGGTGCGCGCGGATCGACGATTGGCGCGGCGTGCGCGACTTCATCCGCGAGAAACACAGTCGGACTCAGGTACATCACCGCCGCCATAAGCCAAGCGGTCGCCTTGACCCACAGTGAATGCGCATCGCTGTTCAGCGAGCCGTGCTCGAAATGAATCGCTTGTTTGGCCGCGTTGCGTTGAACGAGGCGTCTCTCAATCTCGCGCGTGACGCGGCGCATATTCTGGTCTCACTTTGCGTTTTACCGCGATAGTCGCATAAGCGAGACTGAAAGATGGTCAACAAGTGTCAGGCCTCAAAGCCGAATAAGCCGATATACCTTTCAGAATTCAAACAAAAAATAAATCTATAACCGGACCACTCTTTTAACTACCGTTGCATGCCCACCTGTGCAACGGGCAGTAGCGGGTTGGACGCCGCCGCTCGCGGACGTCGGAAACCGGCGATCTGCACCGGTCGCGCGTCACAGGGCGGCGGCCGGCCGCGTTCGGCCACGAGCGGATGGTCGACGTATGTGCCGGATTCGTCGACAATCAGCGGCAACGGACGGCGACTGTAGTTCAACAAACCTTCTGCGACATGACACGCGAATTCCTCGTCATTTTTCAGTACCACGAGCCTGAGCCACGGCAGCTATTCGAGCGTGGAGTGGTCGAAGACTATGAATCTACGACCGGTGTTTTCATCGCGGCGGACTCAGCAGATGACGCTTTGATTTGGTGCGAGGCAATCGCACAAGAGGTCCTTTGGCGCTGCAATGACGACAGGTCGTTAGATTGGAAGCACTTGGGATATTTGCGCTGGATTGAATCCGATCCCGACACATCATCATGGAGTCATTGTTTGGACTTCTTTCAGCATGTGCGGGTCGGAGAAATGCCGAACTTCGATGCCATGGGTACTGACGCGTACGCTAGGTGGCAGAAGCGATAGCGCGATCATCCCACCACATGCCGTCCCAATGACCGATCTTGAGAAATGCGAGGGACCGCTTCGGGTCGGCTACAGCCGACGGGAGCCGGCCGGCGGTAGTTCACCAAGGCCACCGTTCCCGACATCCTTGAACCTGTCGTTTGCTTGTCGCCAGCAATCCGATAGCAGCCGTTCAACCGTATCAGCTACGATCACTAAGATCGTTCCGCTTCGACCGATTCGTTCGTGCGCGTGCATGCGACCCAAGTCTCGCTTACCCACTTCGATACAATCGCGTGCTCGGCACAGTCGCCTTGGCGCCCGAAAGGCGTCACGCCAAGCAGAAAGCACTGCTGGTTGGAGCAATCGGCTCGTGATCGATTGGCCTCCAGTTCAAACCCGGCCACACCGATCGAACGAACATTGCGAACTTGACTGCCAGATTTCGCTCCAATCATTATTCGCTCGAAACATCGGGACATGAACAGTATGACCATTCGCGACCTACAGAAGCAACTCGGCCAGTTAAATTTGCTTGTTGCAGAAGCCAAGCAGCAGGAAAAGCAAGCCAAACTCAAACAGATCGCTGAAGACGTCAAGGAATACGGCATCACCGAAATCGAACTGCTTCGAGCGGCTGGCTTCATTCAGGCAAAGCGACAGAAGACTCCTGCGAAGTACTACGATCCAGACACCGGGCGCTCATGGTCTGGCAAAGGCTCACGACCTAAGTGGCTCGTGGGCAAGAACCTCGACGACTACGCAATTCGCAACGCACCGCAACCGTGGTGGCCGGAAGGGATTTGATCGAAGCCCAGCACGTAGCCTGACGGCGCGAGCGACGGAGAGTCGTGGCCCCTGCAAGTCATTGCCGCGCAGTTCGGGAATCACGTTCATATTGGCGCCTATCGTAGCCGCAACTCGGAATCGAGATTTGTGCCACGCCACCGTCAACGACCAATGACGGAGCTCGGTGCATCCTTAATCCAACGATCCAACATATCTGCCCACGCCTGCAGCATCGCCCTTCTCTGCTCCGCGTATTCGGCCTTGTTGTATATCGCGCGAACACCGCGCTGTTCGTGCGCAAGGCATTTCTCGATCCAATCGGTATTGAAGCCGGCTTCGTGCAAGTGAGTACTGGCGGTGCGCCGTAGATCGTGCACAGTGAACGGTTCAAACATTCCCCCCCCGGCGCAGATCTGCTTCACCGTGCTATCTATGACCCGGTTCAACGTCGCAGAGCTGATTGGCGAAGCAGTCTCATACCGCCCAGGATGCAAGTAAACGCTTGAGCCAAAGCATGTTTTGAATGCGACCAAGACCTCAAGCGCCTGCTCACTGAGATAGACGTGGTGAGGACGCCGGGCCTTCATACGTTCCTTCGGAATGGTCCAGGTTGCCGTCTCAAAATCCACCTCGCCCCATGACGCATCGATAAACTCCGACTTACGGACGAGCGTCAACAGCAGGAATTTGATGGCAAGGCGCAACGTCGGCATCGTAGGCGTCTGCTCCAAGGCATTGAAGAAGATATGAATCTCCTCTGGACTGAGTGCCCTATCGCGCGCCTTAAACGTCGCAATCGCACTGGGCCGGATTGCGGCCGCAGGGTTATCGACCTTGATGCCCCGAGCTTCAACGAAGCGATAGACCTGCAGAACGATTTCGCGTGCGTGAATCGCTTGCGCAGCCGCACCACGTTCCTTGATTTTCTCGCATCGGGCCATCAGTCGAGCGGGCGTGATCTCGTCCAGGTTCAGCCGGCCAAATTCCGAAGCGAGATTTCGCTCGTACACGGACTTGCGCATCGACCGCGTCGAATCGGCTAGAGTAGCCTGCTCGAAGTACTTCCCCGCCCATTTGCCAAACGTCAGCGCCTCCGCCGCCTCGACTCGCTTTTCTACCTTCGCGCGTGACGGACTCTGTCCACGCTGGATCTCTCCTGCAGCCTGATCGCGAAGCATGCGTGCCTCAGAAAGGCTGATAGCCATTCCAAACACGAGTTCGTCTGATTTCCGCGGCTTTCGCGCCGACAGTGATGGATCGTACCGGCCGATAACCAAGGTTTCACGGCGGCCGTTCACTCGATAGTCATACCGGAGACTTACCGCCCCCGATGGCATCACAGCTGCATATAGTCCGCGCTGATCGGCGATCTTATAGATTTTCTCAGTCGGCTTGAGGGCACGCAGTTGCGTGTCAGTGAGCATAAAACCTCCTCGAACGGATACCGTCGGCCGATACCGTCAACCCGACGTGACGGTATCGGACAAGGCCGTCCGAGGAGGAAACATCGGTACCGCCAACGGTACCGACATTTACACATGGTATTGCGCGGATCGCAGCGGATCCCGGCGGACAATAACCCCCTGTTTTTTAACGAAAAAACAGGGGAAACGAAAACTCCCGGAACGACTTGGGTGCAGTCTAGATCACTCCCACTCGATCGTCGCCGGCGGCTTGCCCGAGATGTCGTACACCACGCGGTTGATCCCGCGCACCTCGTTGATGATCCGGTTCGACGCACGGCCGAGCAGCGCGTACGGCAGGTGCGCCCAGTGCGCGGTCATGAAGTCGGTGGTCTGCACCGCGCGCAGCGACGTCACGTAGTCGTACGTGCGGCCATCGCCCATCACGCCGACCGACTTCACCGGCAGGAACACCGCGAACGCCTGGCTCGTCAGGTCGTACCAGCTCTTGCCGACATCCGCCTCGCCGCACAGGCCCGCTGCCGCATCCTGCGCGGTCGCGGTCGTGTTGCGCAGTTCCTCGATGAAGATCGCATCCGCGCGACGCAGCAGGTCCGCGAATTCGCGCTTCACTTCGCCGAGAATCCGCACGCCGAGGCCCGGGCCCGGGAACGGATGGCGGTAAACCATCTCCGGCGGCAGGCCGAGCGCGACGCCCAGTTCGCGCACTTCATCCTTGAACAGGTCGCGCAGCGGCTCGAGCAGCTTCAGGCCGAGCGTTTCCGGCAGACCGCCGACGTTGTGGTGGCTCTTGATCGTCGTCGCCTTCTTGGTCTTCGTGCCGCCCGACTCGACCACGTCCGGATAGATCGTGCCCTGTGCGAGCCACTTCGCCTTCGACAGCTTCTTCGCTTCGGCCTGGAACACCTCGACGAATTCGCGGCCGATGATCTTGCGCTTCGCTTCCGGATCGGTCACGCCGGCCAGGTGGCCGAGGAACTGCCCGGATGCGTCGACGTGCACGACCTTCGCATGCAGGCGGCCCTCGAACATGTCGAGCACCATCTGGCCTTCGTTCAGGCGCAGCAGGCCGTGGTCGACGAACACGCAGGTCAGCTGGTCGCCGATCGCGCGATGGATCAGCGCGGCCGCGACGCTCGAGTCGACACCGCCCGACAGGCCGAGGATCACTTCCTCGTCACCGACCTGCTCGCGGATCTTCGCGACGGCTTCCTCGATGTGGTTTTTCATGATCCAGTCGGGCTTCGCGCCGGCGATCTGCAGCACGAAGCGTTCGATGATCTGGCGGCCCTTCACGGTGTGCGTGACTTCCGGGTGGAACTGCACCGCGTAGTAGCCGCGCGCCTCGTCCGCCATGCCGGCGATCGGGCAGCTCGGCGTCGACGCCATCAGCGCGAAGCCCTGCGGCAGCTCGGCAACCTTGTCGCCATGGCTCATCCAGACCTTCAGCATCCCGTGGCCTTCGGCCGTCGTGAAATCCTCGATGCCGTCGAGCAGGCGCGTATGGCCGTGGGCACGCATTTCCGCGTAGCCGAATTCACGATGATCGCTCCACTCGACCTTGCCGCCGAGCTGCACGGCCATCGTCTGCATGCCGTAGCAGATGCCGAGCACCGGCACGCCGAGATCCCACACGGCCTGCGGCGCGCGCAGCTGGTGGTCTTCGTACGTGCTCGCGTGGCTGCCCGACAGGATCACCGCCTTCGGCGCGAACTCGCGGACGAAGTCGTCGGACACGTCGTTCGGATGGATTTCGCAGTAGACGTGCGCTTCGCGCACGCGGCGCGCGATCAGTTGGGTGACTTGCGAACCGAAGTCGAGAATCAGGATTTTGTCGTGCATGGCTGCGGACGGGATGAAGAGAATAAGAAAAGCAGCGCATGAAGCGCTGCGTCAATAGCATGGACAACGGCGTCGGGCGGCAGGCGGCTCGCGCGACGCATCGCCGGTCAATCCTGCGACGGCGGGCGCGCGTCGAATGCGACGCTGCCTGACGCGCCGCCTGACGCGTGACCGGAGGCCGACGTGGCTGCCGCGGCCGGCGCCGCAGGCGCCGCCGGACGGCCGACGGCCGGTTCGACCCGCTGCCGAGGGGCGGCGGCCGACGCCGGTTCGGCCGGACGCTGCGCGCCCTGGGCCTCGAGCGCCTGCGCCTTCTCGCGCCGCCGCACGGCCGATGCGAGCCGCACGCCGCCGAGACCGAGCACGATCAGCGCAACACCGGCCATCGCCGACAGCACCCGGCCGGCGGCCGCGAGCGCGGGACCGTTGCCGGTGCCGAGCGACCACACGACCGCCAGCACGCCGATCAGCCAGTTCACGTGGCCGACCGCACGCGCGACGGGCGCCGTGAGTTCACCGTTGACCGCCGCATGGAACGCGAGCCACGCGAGGCCGAGCAGCGCGATGCCGAACGCCTGGCCGAGCATCGCCGGCTGGATGTTCGCCAGTTGCAGCGCGTTGAACAGCGCCTGCCAGGGCGTCAGCACGAACAGCACGCCGAACCCCAGCAGCAGCACGGCATCGACGATCAGCACGGCTCGCAGCAGCGGTTTCATCGGCGATCAGTCCACGTGGTAGTTCGGGGCTTCCTTCGTGATCTGCACGTCGTGCACGTGCGACTCGCGCATGCCCGCCGCGGTGATCTGGACGAATTCGGCCTTGTCGTGCAGCTCGTCGATCGTGCGGCAGCCGCAGTAGCCCATGCTCGCGCGCACGCCACCGACCAGCTGGAACAGGATCGCGTTGACCGAGCCCTTGTACGCGACGCGGCCTTCGATGCCTTCCGGCACGAGCTTGTCGATGTTCGCCGAGTTGTCCTGGAAGTAGCGGTCTGCCGCGCCGTCCTTCATCGCGCCGACCGAACCCATGCCGCGGTACGACTTGTACTGGCGGCCCTGGTACAGGAACACGTCGCCCGGCGCCTCTTCGGTGCCCGCGAACATGCTGCCCATCATCACGGCGTTCGCGCCGGCCGCGAGGGCCTTCGACACGTCGCCCGAGAAACGCACGCCGCCGTCGGCGATGCACGGCACGCCGGTGCCCTTCAGCGCGTCCGCGACGTTCGCGATCGCGCTGATCTGCGGCACGCCCACGCCCGCGACGATCCGCGTCGTGCAGATCGAGCCCGGGCCGATACCGACCTTGACCGCGTCCGCGCCGTATTCGACGAGCGCCTTCGCGGCGGCTGCCGTCGCGATGTTGCCGCCGATCACCTCGACGTGCGGGAAGTTCTGCTTGACCCAGCGCACGCGCTCGAGCACGCCCTTGCTGTGGCCGTGCGCGGTATCGACGACGATGACGTCGACGCCGGCCTGCACCAGCAGCTCGACGCGCTCTTCGTTGTCCGGGCCGACGCCGACCGCCGCGCCTGCGCGCAGCTTGCCGTGCTCGTCCTTGCACGCATCCGGGTGTTCGGTCTGCTTCGTGATGTCCTTGACGGTCATCAGGCCGCGCAGTTCGAACGCGTCGTTGACGACCAGCACGCGCTCGAGGCGGTGGCTGTGCATCAGCGCCTTCGCTTCGGCGAGCGGCGTGCCTTCCTTGACCGTGACGAGACGCTCGCGCGGCGTCATGATCGACTTGACCGGCTCATCGAGGCGCGATTCGAAGCGCAGGTCGCGGTTCGTGACGATGCCGACGAGTTGCGGGCCCTCGACGACCGGGAAACCCGAGATGCCATGCTGACGCGACAGCGCGATCACGTCACGCACCTTCATTTGCGGCGGGACCGTGATCGGGTCGCGCACGACGCCCGATTCGAAACGCTTGACCTTCGCGACCTCGCGGGCCTGCTCGGCCGGCGTGAGGTTCTTGTGGACGATGCCCACACCACCCTGCTGCGCCATCGCGATCGCGAGGCGACCTTCGGTGACCGTGTCCATCGCGGCGGACACGAGCGGCATGTTCAGGGAGATGTTGCGGGTCAGCTTGGTTTTCAGGCTGGTGTCGCGCGGGAGAACGTCGGAAAAGGCGGGAACGAGGAGCACATCATCGAAAGTGAGTGCTTTTTGGATCAGACGCATGGCAAATCCTATGGGCGCAAAAGCGAATTATACGCGAAGCGCTGCGAATTTTCACAACACGAACAACGGGTTAGCCGTTTCCAGGCGTTCGGGGGCCGAATCGTTCGGATCGCCGTTCGGTTCGTTTTCGATCGTCTTTCGTTTCACCCCCGCATCGACCCATTCGCGCAGCCGGCCGGAATCGGGCCGATCGCACGTCGTTGCCGTACGACGCCGGCGCTGCCGGCGGCGCCGCCGCAGGCCCGGTTCGACGTGAACCGGCGGCCCCCGGGCGCCGCTAGGTCAGCCCGGCCGCGGCGCACGCGATCATCACCGCGCCGGCGCCGATCGCGACGCCGCCGACGATCCGTGCGACGCGTTCACCGGCCGGCGCCAGCCGTTCGGCGGCGATCGCCACGGTCACGACGGCCATCACGCGCAGATCCATCACGCCGGCCGCCAGCGCGACGGCCATCAGGTTCGCGCAACAGGCGCCGCACCGTAGCGCGGTACGCACGCCGTACCGCCACGCAACCGCGGCCCGGGCTCCCGCCCGCCGCGCGCATGCGTCGTCCGGTGCATGCCGGCAGCAAGCCAGCCGGCGCGCTTTCCAGCCGGAAAACTGCAGCACGCCCGCGCCGAGCACGATCGCGCCGGCCGCGAACGGCATCGCGGCGGCGAGCGCGGGAAGCCACGCCGCGACCTTCGCCAATGCGGCACCGACGGGAAACACCAGCGCACCGAGCACCATCCACACGGAGAAATACCCGGCGCCCGCGAGCGCGACGAACCCTGCCGCGCGCGCCCCGCCCAACCGGCCGAGGCTCTGCCGATATCGCCAGAGCACCGGCGCCAGCACCGGCAGCACCATCGTCACCGTCATCGCGCCCCACATGCCGGCGAACGCAGCGAAGGCGCGCCCGGCCTGCCATCCGCACGGCCTGAGCCACCCGGCCGACAGCGTCCAGCCCCCTGCCATCGGCATGCCGCCCATCGCGTCCATCGATGCATGCTGCGCAAGCAGCGCCCAGATGGCGGCGGCAAATACCGCGCCGAGCGCGACGCCGAACACCCGCCGGTCGCCGCCCGCCGCGCCGCTCGCAGCCGGCTTCATCGCGGCACGCATCGCCCGCTCCCGCTGCTCGCCGGCCCGCGCTCAACCGCGCGCGTACTCGTCATGACGGCGCCACCACACGCCCGTCTCATTGCGCCCGAGCGGCGCGCGATCGAGCCACTGATACATCCCCCACAGCCCGTCGAGCCCGCGGGCGTACGTCGAATACGTGTGATAGACGACCCCGTCCTCGCGCACGAACGCACTCATCCCCGGCCGGTCGAGCGAGTACGTGGCGGCGTCGGTGCCGCACGTCGCCGCGAACTGGGCGACGGCGGCGGGCGGCGGGTCCATGTCCATTGCGTGGCCGGCCCGCGCATAGTTGTACTCGACGTCGCCGGTGCGCTGCTGCGCTTCGGTGAACGACACGTTGAAGTCGAAGTTGAACGCGCCGCCGTCCGACGACGCCCACGGAAAGTGCCAGCCCATCCGCTGCCGGTACGCCAGCAGCTTCGCGAGCGGCGCGCGCGACACCGCCGCGAGCGTCACGTCGTGGTTCGCGAGATGGACCGCAAAGCCGTCGAAGCCGTCGGCAAGCGCCGAGCACGACGGGCAGCCGGCCTTGTAGTCGGGACCGAACATGAAGTGATAGACGAGCAGCTGCGAACGGCCGCCGAACAGGTCGTCGAGCGTCGCCGGGCCGTCCTCGGTGTCGAACCGGTAGGCCTTGTCGACGCGCACCCACGGCAGTGCCTGGCGCCGCCGCGCGAGTTCGTCGCTCTGCCGTGTCAGCGCCTTTTCTGCATCGAGCAGCGCGCGGCGCGCAGCCAGCCATTCGGCGCGCGTTCCGGTGAGATGGTTCGTCATTGCGGGTTCCTCCTGTCGATGGGTATCCGGGCACGGCGCATCTGCCGTGTGCGTGGTGCTAGATTAGGACGGGGCATCGGACCGGAGGGAGTGACAACTGTGTCGGGATTCGGATGGATTCGCTGATCACGGCCGCCGCGCGTGCGCTCGCGGCGGGCGACCCGCTCGGCGCGCTGAACCGCGTCGCCTTGCGCGACGACGCGCCGGCGCTCGCGTTGCGCGGGATCGCGATGGCGCAGCTCGGCGATTTCGAGCGCGCGCGGGCGCTCGTGCGCGGCGCGGCTCGCGCGTTCGGCACGAAGGAAGCCGTCGCGCGGGCACGCTGCGTCGTCGCGGAAGCCGAGATCGCGCTGGCGTCTCGCGACCTCGGCTGGCCGTCGCGTGCCCTCGACGCCGCCTGCGCGACCCTCGACGCACACGGCGACCGTGCGAACGCCGCGCATGCGCGCTATCTCGGCGTGCGCCGGCTGCTGCTGATCGGCCACGTCGACGACGCCGAACGGCGGCTCGCGAGCCTCAATCCCGCACCGCTGCCAGCCGCATCGCGCGCGGCTCACGAACTGATCGCGGCCGGCATCGCGATGCGCCGCATCCGCCCGCACGCGGCGCGCATGGCGCTCGCCCGGGCGCGCGCGGCCGCGCGGGACGCCGGCATCGCCGCGCTGACGGCCGAAGTCGAGACGGCGGCACGCATGCTCGATACGCCGGCCGCGCGGCTCATCGCGCGCGGTGCGTCGCGGCTCGTGCTGCTCGACGAGGTCGAGATGCTGCTCGAATCGAACACGCTGGTCGTCGATGCGTGCCGTCACGCGGTGCGCGACGCGCGCACGACCGTCTCGCTCGCGCGCCGCCCGGTGCTGTTCGTGCTCGCGCGCGCGCTGGGCGAGGCGTGGCCCGGCGACGTGTCGAGAAACACGCTCGTCGCCGCGGCGTTTCGCGCGAAGCATGCGGACGAATCGCATCGCGCCCGCCTGCGCGTCGAGATCGGCCGCTTGCGCGCGGTGCTGCGGCCGCTCGCGAACGTCACCGCGACGCCGTGCGGCTTCGCGCTCGAACCGCTCGGCCCGCGCGAGACCGTCGTGCTCGCGCGTCCGGTCGACGACCGCCACGCGGCCGTGCTCGCGCTGCTCGCGGACGGCGAGGCATGGTCGAGTTCCGCACTGGCGCTCGCGCTCGGCGCGAGCCAGCGCACCGTGCAGCGCGCGCTCGACGCGCTCGCCGACGCGGACAAGGTGCAGGCGGTCGGCCGCGGTCGCGCGCGCCGCTGGATGATGCCGCCGCTGCCCGGATTCGCGACGACCTTGTTACTCCCCGCGCCGCTGCCGGGCGACTAGGATGGGGATACCCACCACGAGGCGACAAACATGAAACGCTCCACCGCAGACATCCTTCGCGAATACGGCCCGTTTCCGGGCGTCGACGGCGTGCACGGCGTCACGTTCGACGGGCAGCACGTCTGGTTCGCGTCCGGCGACAAGCTGAACGCGCTCGACCCGGAACGCGGCACGACCGTGCGTGCGCTCGACGTCGCCGCGCACGCAGGCACCGCATTCGACGGGCGCCACCTGTTCCAGATCGTCGAGGACCGCATCGAGAAGATCGATCCCGAATCGGGCCGCGTGCTCGCAACGATCCCCGCGCCCGGCGGCGGCGCCGATTCCGGGCTCGCGTGGGCCGAAGGCACGCTGTGGGTCGGCCAGTATCGCGAACGCAAGATTCATCAGGTGGATCCGCAATCGGGCGCCGTGCTGCGCACGATCGAATCGAACCGCTTCGTCACCGGCGTGACGTGGGTCGACGGCGAGCTGTGGCACGGCACCTGGGAAGCGGACGAGAGCGAGCTGCGGCGGATCGACCCGCGCACCGGGCAGGTGCTCGAACAGGTCGACATGCCGCCCGGCGTCGGCGTGTCGGGGCTGGAATCGGACGGTCGCGACCTCTTCTTCTGCGGCGGCGGCAACAGCGGCAAGCTGCGCACCGTGCGCCGCCCCGCGCGGGCGCGCGGCGCGGGCGACAGTGCGGCGGCGGCCGAGCCGGTCGAGCGCTGATCGGTCGATCGTCGAAGCGGAACCTGGCCCGCCGCGATCCCCGGCAAACAGGACCGGATCGCGACGGCGCTCGCAGCCGACCCCGAGCCCCGCCCGCTCCCGAGTGCAGGAATGAACAAGACGCGGTTGCGCCGCCGTCGCTAAGATGCGCGCTCGTCAGTCTTTTGTTCGGAGCAGTCGATGCAGCGCGGTGTGGTGTATGGCGTCCTCGCGGGCGCGTTGTGGGGGATGGTCTTTCTCGTGCCTCGGCTGATGACCGACTTCTCGCCGCTGCTGTTGAGCGCGGGCCGCTACGCGATGTACGGACTCGTGTCGCTCGCAGCGGCACTGCCGGCCGCCCGCTCGCTGCTCGCGCGGCTGACCCGCGAGGATCTCGTCGCGCTCGCGAAGCTCGCGCTGATCGGCAACGTCGCGTACTACATGCTGTTGTCCGGCGCCGTGCACCTGATCGGCATCGCGCCCAGTTCGCTGATCGTCGGCGTGCTGCCCGTGACCGTCACGCTCGCGGGCCTCGGCGACCACGGCGCGGTGCCGCTGCGGCGCCTCGCCGCTCCGCTCGCGCTGGTGATCGCCGGCATCGTCTGCATCAACGTCGACCTCTTCACCTCGGAAGCCGCGCACGCGACGACGCTCGGCCAGAAGCTCGCCGGCATCGCGTGCGCAACCGGCGCGCTCGCCAGCTGGACCTGGTACGCGGTCGCGAACGCGCGCTACCTGCAGTGTCACCATCATTTCGGCGGCAACGAGTGGTCGGTGTTGTGGGGTGTCGTGACGGGCCTGATCGGCGGCCTCTGCTGGCTCGCGATCCTCGCGCTGCCGGCCGGCACGGTCCAGGCAGCCGTCCCGGCATCGCGCTGGCAACTGTTCTGGCTGCTGAACCTCATGCTCGCGATCGGCGCGTCGTGGCTCGGCAACGGACTATGGAACGCGGCGTCGAAGCGGCTGCCGCTCACGCTGTCCGGCCAGCTGATCGTGTTCGAAACCGTATTCGCGATGCTCTACGCGTTCGTCTACGACCACCGGATGCCGCGCGTGCTGGAGATCGCGGCGCTCGCGCTGCTGCTGGCGGGCGTCTACGGGTCGGTGCGCCGGCACAGCGACACGCACGCGGGCGGCAATCCGCCCGGCAGCACGGCCGTGAGCGCGAACGTCACGGCCCACTGAGCGCGGCCGCGCGTAGTCTGACGAATCGGAACGAAGGAGCGCGCGCGGGGCTGGCGCGACGCGTCAGCGCGCGTCCTTGTGCATCCACTTGCGGCCCTCGACGGAGCCCTCGCGGCGGGTCTTGTCGACGCGCCGCTGGCGCGCGAGCTTCGGATCGACGATCAACGGGCGGTAGATCTCGACACGGTCGTGGTCGGCGAGCGGCGCGTCGAGCGGCGCCAGCTTGCCGAACACACCGGTTTTCACCTGCGCAAGGTCGATTTCCGGATGCAGCGCGAGCACGCCGCTCGCGTCGATCGCCGCGCGCACGGTCGCGCCTTCGGGCAGCGACACCGGAATCAGCGTCTGGCGATCCGGCAGCGCATAGCAGACTTCGATCGACAGCATCGCGTCACCCCTTCCCGTAGCGCTGGTCGGCGCGCTTGACGAACGAATCGACGAACGTGTTCGCGATATGGCTGAACACCGGCCCGATGATCTTCTCGAGCAGGATGCTCGAGAACTCGTAGTGCAGCGCGAATTCGATCTTGCACGCATCGGCGCGCAGCGGGATGAAGCGCCACGAGCCCGTGAACTTCTTGAACGGGCCGTCCGCGAACTCCATGTCGATCCGCGTCGGGCGCTGCTGCGTGTTGCGCGTCGCGAAATGCTGCTTGATGCCCTTGAAGTTGATGTCGATGCGCGCTTCCATCCCGCTGTCGTCCTGACGGCGAACCTCGACGCCGCCGCACCAGGGCAGGAAATTGGGGTAGTCGGCCACGTCGGTGACGAGGTCGAACATCTGTTCCGCCGAATGACGGATCAATACTGTTTTCTGGACATCTGCCATAAATCGCGCGGCATCGCTCAAGGTGAGAACGCAAGCCGGGCGATTCCCGCCCTGCTTTGCTAAAATCGTGATTTTAAACGAGTTGGCCCGATCCTTTCATGAGCATCATCGACAACAGGAAAGCGCACTTCGATTATCACATCGAGGAGCGCTACGAGGCGGGGCTCGTGCTCGAGGGCTGGGAAGTCAAGGCGCTGCGCGCCGGGCGCGGCCAGATCAAGGAAGGCTACGTCGTGGTCAAGAACGCGGAGATCTTCCTGATCGGCACCCACATCAGCCCGCTGCCCGAAGCCTCGACGCACATCACGCCCGATCCGGTCCGCACGCGCAAGCTGCTGCTGCACCGCGACGAAATCAAGAAACTGATCGGCAAGGTCGAGCAGCGTGGCTACACGCTCGTGCCGCTGAACTTCCACTACAAGGGCGGTCGCGTGAAATGCGACATCGCGCTCGCGAAGGGCAAGAAGCTGCACGACAAGCGCGAAACCGAGAAGAAGCGCGACTGGGAACGCGAAAAGGCCCGCATCATGCGCGCCGGCACCTGACGCTCAGGTTCCCGCCTCACCAACGACACGGCCCGCTCGAAGCGGGCCGTGTGCTTTGTGTGACGTGATTCGTGTGTGCGGCGAGCAAACCGCCGCTCACCGTCCTGGATGAAACCCTGCGCCACGCGTCGCCATGCGAGCGGGATTGCGCGTCCATCCCGCGACGATTCGCCGCATGCCGGACGCCCGCCACAACCGCCGGCGCGTGGCGCCGCGCGCGCCGCTCAGCCCTTCCCGCCCGCGGCCGGCGCCGCGTTCTTGACGATCGTCAGCGCGGACGCGATCGCCGTGCCGAGATCCGACAGGTTCGCCGGCACGATCAGCGTATTGCCCTGTTTCGCGAGGTTCGAGAACGCGCCGACGTACTGCTCGGCGACCTTCAGGTTCACGGCATCCATCCCGCCCTGCGACTGGATCGCGTTCGCGATCTTCTGGATGGCCTGCGCGTTCGCCTCGGCCACCGCGAGAATCGCGGCTGCCTCGCCCTGCGCCTGGTTGATCGCGGCCTGCCGCTCGCCCTCGGACTTCTGGATCGCCGCCTCGCGCGCGCCCGACGCGAGGTTGATCTGCTCCTGCTTGCGGCCTTCGGAGGCGGCGATCAGCGCGCGCTTTTCCCGCTCGGCGGTGATCTGCGCCTGCATCGCGTGCAGGATCTCCTTCGGCGGCGTCAGGTCCTTGATCTCGTAGCGCAGCACTTTCACGCCCCAGTTCGCGGCGGCCTGGTCGAGCGCCGACACGATGTTGTGGTTGATGAAGTCGCGTTCCTCGAAGGTCTTGTCGAGTTCGAGCTTGCCGACCACCGAGCGCAGCGTCGTCTGCGCGAGCTGCGTGATCGCGAGCACGAAGTTGCTCGACCCGTACGAGGCCTTCATCGGATCGGTCACCTGGAAGTACAGCACACCGTCGACCTGCAGTTGCGTGTTGTCGCGCGTGATGCAGACCTGGCTCGGCACGTCGAGCGGAATTTCCTTCAGCACGTGCCGGTAGGCGATCCGGTCGACGAACGGCAGCACGATATTGAGACCGGGCGACAACGTCGCGTGATAGCGCCCGAAGCGTTCGAGCACCCACGCGTGCTGTTGCGGCACGATCTTCACCGTCTTCGACACGATCACGATGGCGATGACGAGCAGGACGACCCAGATGATCAGCGAATCCATGAAGTGTTCCCTCCTTGTTTTATCAGTGGACGATCAGCCCGCGGGTTTTGCGACGACGACGAGATTGTTGCCGCGCACGGCACTCACCTGATACACGCGCGCATCGTCGCGCTCGCCGGCCGCGAGCTCGACGTCCCAGTCGGCGCCGCGATACTGCACGCGCGCGCGGCCGTCGTGCCACGCATCGACCGTGACGGTCGCGCCGATATCGAGATTGACGTCCGGATTCGTCGACGTGTCGCGCTTCTGCTTGCGCCCGAGCCCCGAGCGGCGCAGCGCGATCATCGCGATGATCGCGACCGCGGCGGCGGCCGCGATCTGCACGTGCGGCGCGAAACCGGCGAACTGCAGCAGCCCGCCCGCGAGAAAGCCGAGCGCGATCATCAGCAGATAGAACGTGCCGGTCAGCAATTCGGCGACGACCAGCACGCCAACCCCGACCCACCAGAACAGATGCCCCGACATCATTGTGGTCTCCAGAAAAACGGCCCCCACGCTCACTATATTCGCTGCGCCTGCCCGCGAGGAGGCGGGCGCACGCTTGCGGCGGCCCGGACCGGCAAAAAAAAACACCCCGGTGCTTACCGGGGTGTTTATAGCATGAACCTTGCATTTTGCCTTCATCGAAAGCGCGGCGAGCCGCGCTTTCGTCGAAGTTGCACGACCGACCGTTACTTCCGGTTGGCGAGCGCTTGCCACGTATCAATGATCGTGTCCGGGTTCAGCGAGATCGACACGATGCCTTCGTCGGTCAGCCACTGCGCGAAGTCCGGGTGATCGGACGGGCCCTGGCCGCAGATGCCGACGTACTTGCCCATCTTGCGGCAGGTGTCGATCGCACGCTTGAGCAGGAACTTGACGGCCGGGTCGCGTTCGTCGAAGTCGACGGCCAGCAGTTCCATGCCCGAGTCGCGGTCGAGGCCGAGCGTGAGCTGCGTGAGGTCGTTCGAACCGATCGAGAAACCGTCGAAGTGCTCCAGGAACTCTTCGGCGAGGATCGCGTTGGTCGGGACTTCACACATCATCACGAGGCGCAGGCCGTTCTCGCCGCGCTTCAGGCCGAACTTCTCGAGCAGGCCGACGACACGCTCCGCCTGCTTCACGGTACGCACGAACGGCACCATGATCTCGACGTTGGTCAGGCCCATCTCGTCGCGCACGCGCTTCAGTGCACGGCATTCCATCTCGAACGCCTGCGCGAAGTCTTCGGCGATGTAGCGCGACGCGCCGCGGAAGCCCAGCATCGGGTTTTCCTCGTCCGGCTCGTAGCGCGAACCGCCGATCAGCTTCTTGTACTCGTTCGACTTGAAGTCGGACAGACGCACGATCACGGGCTTCGGATAGAACGCCGCGGCGATCGTCGCGACACCTTCCGTCAGCTTGTCGACGTAGAACTGGCGCGGCGATGCGTGACCGCGCGCGACGCTCTCGACCGCCTTCTTCAGGTCCTGGTCGATGTTCGGGTACTCGAGGATCGCCTTCGGGTGCACGCCGATGTTGTTGTTGATGATGAACTCGAGACGCGCGAGGCCAACACCACCGTTCGGCAGTTGCGAGAAGTCGAACGCGAGCTGCGGGTTGCCGACGTTCATCATGATCTTGACCGGGATTTCCGGCAGTTCGCCGCGCTGCACTTCCGTGACTTCCGTCTCGAGCAGCCCGTCGTAGATCTTGCCTTCGTCGCCTTCCGCGCACGACACCGTGACGAGCGCGCCGTCCTTCAGCACGTCGGTCGCGTCGCCGCAGCCGACGACTGCCGGCACGCCGAGCTCACGCGCGATGATCGCCGCGTGGCAGGTCCGGCCGCCACGGTTCGTGACGATCGCCGCCGCACGCTTCATCACCGGCTCCCAGTTCGGGTCGGTCATGTCCGCCACCAGCACGTCGCCCGGCTGCACGCGTTCCATTTCCGACGGATCCTGGATCACGCGCACGGGACCCGCGCCGATCTTCTGGCCGATCGCACGGCCCGTCGCCAGCACCTGCGACTGGCCCTTCAGCTTGAAGCGCTGCTCGGCCTTGCCGGTCGCCTGGCTCTTCACCGTTTCGGGACGCGCCTGCAGGATGAAGATCTTGCCGTCGCGGCCGTCCTTGCCCCACTCGATGTCCATCGGACGCTGGTAGTGCTTCTCGATGATGACCGCGTACTTCGCGAGCTCGATCACGTCTTCGTCGGTGATCGAGTAGCGGTTGCGCTGCTCGTGCGGCACGTCGACCGTCTTCACGCGGCCCGGCTCGCCCGGCTGCGTGAATTCCATCTTGATCAGCTTCGAGCCGATCGAGCGGCGGATGATCGGGTACTTGTCCTGCGCGAGCGTGGTCTTGAACACGTAGAACTCGTCCGGGTTCACGGCGCCCTGCACGACGGTTTCGCCCAGGCCGTAGCTCGACGTGATGAACACGGCGTCCTTGAAGCCCGATTCGGTGTCGATCGTGAACATCACGCCGGCCGCGCCGACGTCCGAGCGGACCATGCGCTGCACGCCAGCCGACAGCGCGACCTCGGCGTGCGTGAAGCCCTTGTGCACGCGATACGAGATCGCGCGGTCGTTGTACAACGACGCGAACACGTGCTTCATGCGATCGAGCACGTCGTCGATGCCGACGACGTTCAGGTACGACTCCTGCTGACCGGCGAACGACGCGTCGGGCAGGTCTTCCGCGGTCGCGGACGAACGCACGGCGAACGACAGCTCGGCCGGCGAGCCGTTCTTCAGGATTTCGAACTGCTCGCGGATTTCCTGCTCGAGGCGTGCCTGCATCGGCGCGTCGACGATCCACTTGCGGATTTCGGCACCGGCTTCGGCGAGCGCCTTCACGTCGTCGATGTCGAGGGACTCGAGACGCTTGGCGATGCGATCGGTCAGATCGTTGTGCTTGAGGAAGTCGCGGAATGCGAGCGCGGTCGTGGCGAAACCGGTGGGTACGCGAACGCCTGCTTCGGAAAGCTGGCTGATCATCTCGCCGAGCGACGCATTCTTGCCGCCCACGATCTCCACATCGGTCATCCGCAACTGCTCGAACGGGATTACATACGCCTGGTCCTTTGCGACGTTTGCTGCGTTAGTCATACAAGCCCCTAAGTGTGAAAAAAATGCACGATTGCGCAAGTGGGCTCGGACGCGGGCGCTTGCAAAAAGGCGCGGCGCGTCTTGCGCAACCTGTTGGAGAAACAATCGCAGCGGCGGGAAATCTTCCGACCCGATTTGCAAAAATCCCGGCAGAAGGGCGATATATTCAGACGAATCGCCGAACTTGCCGGGAATTTTCGATCGATCGCGGCAAGCCCGGGGTGCCGTTCGCACCCTGCCCCCGCAATTGCTTATCCAACAGGTTGCCGCTATTCTACCGTGCCGGCTGCCGGATGTGGCGCGACCTTGTCACTGTGTCTGGAGGCGAACCTCCAGCCGCCCGCGCAACCGCCCTTCACGTTCGACGCCCAGATTCATGCTGCCTACCGTTTTCATCGTCTCCGACGGCACCGGGATCACTGCCGAAACCTTCGCGCACTCGATCCTCTCCCAGTTCGACCAGAAATTCCGCCTCGTGCGCCTGCCGTTCGTGGACTCGCTCGACAAGGCCTTTGCGACCGTCGAGAAAATCAACGAGGCCGCGGTGCACGACGGCCGCCGCGCGATCGTGTTCACGACACTCGTCGACAGCGAGTCGAACGACATCGTGAAGCGCTCGAACGCGCTCGTGCTGGACATGTTCCAGCGCTTCGTCGAGCCGCTCGAGCAGGAACTGGAGCTGAAATCGAGCCACGCGATGGGCCGCGGCCACCAGAACGCCGATACCGAGGAATACAAGACGCGGATCGAGGCGATCAACTTCTCGCTCGCCCACGACGACGGCCAGTCGAACCGCAACCTGTCGGAAGCCGACGTGATCCTGGTCGGCGTGTCGCGCAGCGGCAAGACGCCGACGAGTCTGTATCTCGCGATGCAGTACGGCGTGAAGGCAGCCAACTATCCGCTGATTCCGGAAGATTTCGAGCGCGGCAAGCTGCCGTCGGCGTTGTCGCCGCATCGCGACAAGCTGTTCGGGCTGTCGATCGACCCGCAGCGCCTGTCGGAGATCCGCAACGAGCGCCGCCCCGGCAGCAAGTACGCGGCCCCGGAGAACTGCCGCTACGAAATCAACGAGGCCGAGGCGATGATGCGCCGCGAAGGGATCAACTGGCTGTCGTCGACGCACAAGTCGATCGAGGAGATCGCGACGACGATCCTGCAGGAAATCCGTCTCGACCGGCAGTCGTACTGACGACTTACCCGCCGGCGCGGCCGTCAGGCCGCCGCCGGAAGCAAAAAGGCCGCGTCGCGGCCTTTTTTCATGGAGCGGGATACGACGCGCGGACCACGCCGCACGTCACGTCGTCAGGTCATGCGCGCCGCTGCTGCCGCACCTGCTCGAACAGACACACCGCCGCCGCTGCCGCGACGTTCAGCGACTCCATGCCGCCCGGCTGCGGGATCGTCACGCGATGCGCGGCCGCATCGCGCCAGAACGCCGACACGCCGGCGCCCTCGTTGCCGAACACCCATGCGACGGGGCCGGCCAGGTCGCAGTCGTAGATTGCCTGCGCGCCGTGCGAATCGGTCAGCGCGACCGGCACGTCGAGGCGTTCGGCGAGCGCCTCCGGCTGGACATCCTCGTGGATCGACAACAGGAAATGCGCGCCCATGCCCGAGCGCAGCACCTTCGACGACCACGCATAGGCGGTGCCCGGCGCGCAGAATACGTGCCGCACGCCGGCCGCCGCCGCGCTGCGCAGGATCGAGCCGACGTTGCCGGCGTCCTGCACGCCGTCGAGCACGACCGACGTGTGCGTGACGCGCTCGGGCAGCGGCTGTGCGGGCCGGTCGACGAGCAGCAGGAAACCAACGCCGCTGACGACGTTCGACAGTTGCCCGAACAGCGCGTCGGGCAGCGTGACGACGCGCTGCGCGTCGACGCGCGCGATGATCGCCTGCGCCTCGTCGTGCGCGAGCGCGCCTTCGGTCGCGACGCACAGCTCGGGTGTCGCGCCCGTATCGAGATACGCGCCGGCGAGATGGAAACCTTCGAGCAGCGCGTGGCCGCCGCGGCGCTGCTGGGACGTCGAACCCGCGAGCGCCTTGAGGCGCTTGTACAGCGGGTTGTCGCGGGAAGTAATGCTCTTCATCGAATCAGGTCGAGTGCCGCACGCACCGGCGCGAACGAGCGCCGATGCGCTTCGCACGGGCCGTGCTCGCGCAACGCGGCAAGGTGTTTCGCGGTGCCGTAGCCGGCGTGCACGTTGAAGCCGTACGCCGGGAAGCGTTCGTGCAGATCGACGAGCATGCGGTCGCGTGTGACCTTCGCGAGGATCGATGCAGCCGAGATGCTCGGCACGAGCGCGTCGCCGCTGACGATCGCCTCGGCACGCACCGTCAGCGTCGGGCAGCGGTTGCCGTCGATCTGCGCGAGCGTCGGCAGCACCGACAGGCCTTCGACCGCCCGTTTCATCGCGAGCATCGTCGCGTGCAGGATGTTGAGGGTGTCGATCTCGTCGACGCTGGCCGACGCGACGCAATACGCGCGCGAGCGCGCGACGATCAGGTCGTACAGCGCGTCGCGCTTTTTCGCGGACAGCGCCTTCGAATCGTCGAGCCCGTCGATCGGCTGCGCGGGATCGAGGATCACCGCGGCGGCGACCACCGGCCCCGCAAGCGGGCCGCGGCCCGCTTCGTCGACACCGCAGACGATCTCGTCGGGCCGGCTGAAATCGAAGCCGCCCTGCACGTCGGTCGACGCGCGGCGGCGTGGTGCGCGGGCTGCCGTCATGCGCGCCCCTTGCGTTGCTCGAGGACGCGCACGACCGCTTCGGCCGCCTTCGCGGCCGTGTTCTGCCGCAGCGAGAGATGCATTTCGGTAAACACTTCGGTCAACGTGCGGCGGTTGACGTCGTCGCGCAGCTGCGTGAGCGTCGCATCGGCGAGCGCCTCGGGCGTCGCGAAATGCTGCAGCAGCTCGGGCACGACGAAGCGCCCCGCCAGGATGTTCGGCAAGCCGACGTACGGCAGATAGCCCTGCCGGCGCATGATCTGCCCGGTCAGCCAGGGCACCTTGTACGAGATCACCATCGGCTTCTTCAGCAGCGCGGCTTCCAGCGTGACGGTGCCGCTCTTCACGAGGATCGCGTCGGCGGCCGTCATCGCGACCTGCGAGCGGCCGTCGGTGATCGTCAGCGCGAGCTGCGGATGCGCGTCGACGAGCGGCTGCAGCAGTTCGCGCAGCGCAGGCGTCGCCGCCGGCATCACGAACCGCACGCCGGGCTCGCGCTGCTGCATCAGCGCCATCGCCGCGAAGAACGTCGGGCCGATCAGCCCGATCTCCGAGCGCCGGCTGCCCGGCAGCACCGCGATCACCGGACCGTCGGCCGGCAGACCGAGCGCGATGCGCGCGCCGTGCGTGTCGGGCTCGAGCGGAATCTCGTCGGCCAGCGGGTGGCCGACATACGTCGACGCGACGCCTGCCTTGTCGAGGATCGCCGGTTCGAACGGGAACAGGCACAGCATGTGGTCGACGGACTTCGCGATCTTCTTGATCCGCCCGCCGCGCCACGCCCAGATCGACGGGCACACGAAGTGGATCGACGGGATGCCCGCGTCGCGCGCGGCCTGTTCCACGCTGAAGTTGAAGTCGGGCGCGTCGACGCCGATGAATGCGTCGGGCCGCTCCGCGAGCAGCTGGCGCTTCAACTCGCCGCGAATCCGCAGGATCTCGGGGATCTGGCCCAGCGCCTCGACATAGCCACGCACCGTCAGCTTGTCCATCTGCCAGTGCGAATCGAAGCCGTGCGCGAGCATCCGCTGCCCGCCGATCCCGTAGTAGCGGGTCGACGCGGGCAGCCGCGCTTGAAGCCCGCCGAGCAGCGACGCCGCGAGCAGATCGCCCGACGGCTCGCCGGCCACCATCGCGAGCCGGAGCTGATTGGTCGGGAGCGACATCGCTTAGCGGATGATGCCGCGTTGGGACGCGTCGATGAACTCGACGAGCGCGGTGACCGCTGCGTCGCCTTCACCGCCCGCGGTCGCCAGCTCGCGCAACTGCACCTTCGCTTCCTCGAGCGACAGGCCGTTCTTGTACAGCAGGCGGTACGCGCTGCGCAGCGCCGAGATCGCGTCGGGCGAGAAACCGCGCCGGCGCAGGCCTTCGACGTTGATGCCGTGCGGCTCGGCCTTGTTGCCGGCCGCGATCACGAACGGCGGCACGTCCTGCACGAGCGCCGAGGCGCCGCCCAGCATCGAGTGCGCGCCGATGCGCACGAACTGGTGCACGCCCGACATCCCGCCGACGATCGCCCAGTCGCCGATCTCGACGTGACCGGCCATCTGCGCGTTGCTCGACAGGATCACGTTGTTGCCGACGCGGCAGTCGTGACCGATGTGCACATAGGCCATGATCCAGTTGTCGTCGCCGAGCGTCGTCACGCCGGCGTCCTGCACGGTGCCGGTGTGGATCGTCGTGAATTCGCGGATCGTGTTGCGGTTGCCGATCACGAGCTTCGTCGGCTCGTCCTGGTACTTCATGTCCTGCGGACGGCCGCCGACCGATGCGTAATGGCCGATGCGGTTGTCCTCGCCGAGCGTCGTGTGACCTTCGATCACGCTGTGCGAGCCGATCGTCGTACGCGCGCCGATCGTGACGTGCGGCCCGACGATCGCGTACGGCCCGATCTCGACGGACTCGTCGATCTGCGCGCCCGGTTCGACGATCGCGGTAGGATGAATCCTGGTCATGCGCCGTTGCCTCTCGATGTGATGTGTCGCGTTGCCCGCGTTACGTTACCCATGCGTGCCGCGTCGCTCAGGGCGCCGCGTCGGCCGTCTTGACCGTGCACATCAGTTCGGCTTCCGCCGCCACCTTGCCGTCCACTTCCGCCACCGCCTTGAACTTCCAGATGCCGCGGATGTAGCGTTCGAACGTCACGTTCAGAATCAGCTGGTCGCCCGGTTCGACCACGCGCTTGAAGCGCGCGCCGTCGATGCCGACGAAGTAGTACAGCGTGTTTTCCGGATCCTTCGGCTGCTCTTCCGCGAACGTCAGCAGCGCGGCCGCCTGAGCGAGCGCCTCGAGGATCAGCACGCCCGGCATCACCGGCCGCTTCGGGAAGTGCCCCTGGAAGAACGGCTCGTTGATCGACACGTTCTTCAGCGCTTTGATTCCCTTGTGCGGCTCGAGTTCGAGCACGCGATCGACGAGCAGAATCGGGTAGCGATGCGGCAGCAGCGTGAGGATCTTGTGGATGTCGAGATTGATTTTTTCAGTGCTCATGATGGTTCGTCTCACGCAGAGGCTGCGCGGTGGTGATGCAAAGGCTGAAGCGGGCCGCCGCGCGGCCCAGTCTGGCAAACCGGGCCGGATGCGCTGGCCGTGCCCGGTTCATGGTCTCGCATGGTGTCGGTCAGGCGTCCGTGCCGCCCTGGGCGGCCAGCGCGGTTTCGAGCGCCTTGATGCGGTCGCGCAGCTTGTCGAGGTTGCGCACGAGCGCGGCGCTCTTGTTCCATTCGCCGTGGTCGACGGCCGGGAACGCGCTGGTATAGATGCCGGCCTTCGGCAGCGACTTCGATACGCCCGAATTCGCGGTGATGATGACATAGTCGCCGAGCGTCACGTGGCCGGCGATCCCGGCCGCGCCGCCGATCATGCAGTGGCGGCCGATCGTCGTGCTGCCCGCAATGCCTGCCTTGCCGGCGATCACCGTGTAGGCGCCGATCCGGCAGTTGTGGGCGATCTGCACCTGGTTGTCGATCTTCACGCATTCCTCGATGACGGTGTCCGCCATCGCGCCGCGATCGATCGTCGTGTTCGCGCCGATCTCGACGTCCGGGCCGACCGACACGCCGCCGACCTGCGGAATCTTGACCCAGCTGCCGGTGCGCGCGTCGCCGTCGCCGACGAAATCCGGCGCGAAGCCGAAGCCGTCGGAACCGATCACGGCACCCGAATGGATGATCGCGCGGGGGCCGATCCTGCAGCCGTGGTACACCGATGCGTTCGGATACAGGTGCGAACCCGCGCCGATCGTCGTGCCGCGGCCGACGAACACGTTCGCGTCGAGCTGCACGCCGTCCTCGATCACCGCGCCGGCCTCGACCGTCACGTGCGGACCGATCACCGCGCTCGCGGCAACCTGCGCGGCCGGATCGATCGTCGCGCTCGGATGCACGCCAGCCGCGCGCGGCGGCGTGGCGAGATCGATGAACATCTGCGCGACGCGCGCGAAATACGCGTACGGATTCGGCGTCACAATGAAATTGCGGGGGCCGGCCGTCCGGCCGCTCGCGGCCGCGCCCAGCTTTTCGAGATCCCTCGGCGCGATCAGCACCGCGCCGGCGCGGGTTGCCTCGACCTGCGACAGGTACTTCGGATTCGCGAGAAACGCGAGTTGCTGAGGGCCTGCCTGGTCGAGCGGCGCGAGGCCGCCCACCTTGCACTGGGCGTCGCCGACGATCTCGCCGCCGAACCGCTTTACGAGTGCCTCAAGCGTCAATGCCATTCGTCGTCTGCTCCGTTCAGTTCGTCGAGCCGGACGCGAGCGCCTTGAGCACCTTGTCGGTGATGTCGATGCGCGGGCTGACGTACACGGCTTCCTGCACGATCAGGTCGTAATTCTGCTGCTCGGCGATCTGCTTGATGACCTTGTTCGCGCGCTCCAGCACCGCCGCGAGTTCCTCGTTGCGGCGCTGGTTCAGGTCTTCGCGAAACTCGCGCTGCTTGCGCTGGAAGTCGGTATCGAGCTGCGCGAGATCGCGCTGCTTCTGCGCGCGATCGGCCGCCGACAGCGACGTACCGTTCTTGTCGAGCGAGTCGGACATCGACTTCAGGCGCGCCGCGAGGTCCTGCAGATCCTTGTCGCGCTTCGCGAACTCGGCTTCGAGCTTCGTCTGCGCCGCCTTGGCGGGGGCCGACTCGCGCAGGATCCGATCCGAATTGACCGCCGCGATGCGGGCGACGTCCTGAGCATGTGCCGTCGCCGCGCCCAAGGCCAGCGCAACGGTCAGCGCACACATCACTCGTTTCGAAAACTTACCGGTTAGCAAAATTACCCTCTCGTTGCTGTTGTCATGCGTTCGATCAGAACGCCGTCCCGATCTGGAACTGGAATTTCTGGTACTGGTCGCCTTCATGCTTCTGCAGCGGGAAGCCGAGGCTCAGCTTCAGCGGGCCGATCGGCGAGATCCACGCGAGACCCACACCGTAGCCGTAACGCAGGCCGTTCGCGCCGGTACTCGTGCCGCCCGGTGCGTTGCCCCACACGTTACCGCCGTCGAGGAACGTGAACACGCGCAGCGTGCGGTCGTAGCCGGTGCCCGGCAGCGGGAACGTCAGCTCGATGTTGCCGACCACCATCTTCGAACCGCCGATCGGGTCGTTCGTCTTCGTGTCGCGCGGGCCCAGCGAGCTCGGCTCGTAGCCACGCACGGAGCCGATACCGCCCGCGTAGTAGTTCTTGAAGATCGGGTACGGGTTGCCGATGCCGTTACCGTAGCCGCCTTGCAGGTTCAGGCCCAGGATGAAGCCGCGCGAGAACGAATAGTAGTACTGCGCCTGCAGGTCGGCCTTGTAGTACTGGATCTTGCCGACCGGCACGCCGTATTCGACGTTCGCCTGCGTGAAGTAGCCGCGGCTCGGGATCAGCGCGCTGTCACGCGCATCGCGCGACCACGCGACGGTCAGCGGCACCGTGTTCGACACGCGGCCGAACTCGTTCACGTAATCCTGGTAGCTCTGCGGCGTGTTCGAGTCGACGTCGAGACGGTTCTGCTCGAAGCCCGCGCCGAAGTAGACGGTGTCGACTTCCGAGAACGGAATGCCGAACTTCAGGTTGCCGCCCGCGCTGATGATCCGGAAGCTCGAACTCGTCGAATAGTAGAGCGGCTGGTACGTGCGGTAGTAGACGTCCGTGATCCGCTTGATGCCGTCGACCGTGAAGTACGGGTCGACCTGCGTGACGGTCAGCGTGCGGTAGCTCTTCGCGGTGTTGACGTTCACCGACAGGCTCGTGCCCGAGCCGAACACGTTGTCCTGCGACACGCCGGCCGACAGCACCACCTTGTCCGTCGACGAGAAGCCCGCGCCCAGCGTGATCGCGCCGGTCGGCTTTTCGTCGACCTTCACGTTCACGTCGACCTGGTCGTTCGTGCCTTCGACCGGTACCGTCGTCACGTCGACGTTGGTGAAGTAGCCGAGACGGTTCACGCGGTCCTTCGACAGCGCGAGGCGGTTCGAATCGAACCACGAGCTTTCGAGCTGGCGCATTTCGCGGCGCACGACTTCGTCGCGCGTGCGCGTGTTGCCGACCACGTTGATGCGGCGCACGTACACGCGGCGGCTCGGATCGACGACGAGATTCAGGTTCACCTTGTGGTTCGCCTGGTCGATGTCCGGCTGCGCGTTGACGGTCGCGAATGCGTAGCCGTATTCGCCGAGCTTGTCGACGATCGACTTCGTCGTTTGCTGCAGCTTTTCGGCCGAGAAGCGATCGCCCGGCTTGATCTTGATCAGCTTGTTCAGTTCGGCTTCGCGATCGAGCAGGTTGCCCGACAGCTTGATGCCCGACACCGTGTACGGCTCGCCTTCGTGCAGCGTGACCGTCAGGTACATGTCCTTCTTGTCCGGCGAGATCGACACCTGGGTCGACTCGATGTTGAACTCGAGGTAGCCGCGGTTCAGGTAGTACGAGCGCACGGCCTCGAGGTCGCCCGTCAGCTTTTCCTTCGAGTACAGGTCGTTCTTCGTGTACCAGGAGAACCAGTTCGGCGTCGACAGCTGCATCTCGTCGCGCAGCGTGCTGGTGCTGAACGCCTTGTTGCCGATGAAGTTGATCTGGCGGATCTTCGCGCTCGGGCCTTCCGCGACCGCGAACAGGATCGACACGCGGTTCGCGTCGACCGGCGTGATCGTCGTCTTGACCTCGGCCGCATAGAAGCCGCGCGTCAGGTACTGACGCTTGAGCTCCTGCTCCGCCTTGTCGACGAGCGCCTTGTCGTAGTAGCGGCCGTCGGCCAGACCCACCGCGCGCAGCGCCTTCGTCAGGTTGTCCTTGTCGAATTCCTTCGTGCCGGTGAAGTCGATCGACGCGATGGCCGGACGCTCCTGCACCTGCACGATCACGACGTTGCCCTGGGTGGCGATGCGCACGTCGTTGAAGAAGCCCGTCGCGTACAGCGCGCGGATTGCTTCGGATGCCTTGTCGTCGGTGAAGGTATCGCCCTGCTTGATCGGCAGGTAGGCGAACACCGAACCCGCTTCGACGCGCTGCAACCCCTCGATCTTGATGTCTTGCACCACGAACGGTGCCGCTGCATGCGCCGCGAGGCCGTGAGCGGCGAGCGCGGCCGCAGCAACTGTCTTAGGTACAAAGCGATGAGGTTTGAACAACGTGCATCCCCAATATTTAGCTGCATCAAATCAGGCGGCGGCCGACTGGCCGCCGCCTGACGCTTCAGAAATGGATTAACCGAGCCAGGTCGTTGAACAGCGCGATCGCCGACAATACGACGATGCAGATCAACCCGGCTCTTTGCAGAATCAGCTGCCAGCGCTCCGATACGGCTTTCCCGGTCGCGGCTTCAACCAGATAATATAACAGATGCCCCCCGTCCAAAACGGGAATCGGCAGCAAGTTCAGCACCCCGAGGCTAATGCTGACAAGGGCGAGGAACGACAGGAAGGCCGTCGGACCGAGCCGCGCGCTCTTGCCCGCGTAGTCGGCGATCGTCACCGGGCCGGACAGATTCTTCAGCGACGCATCGCCCGTGATCATCCGCCCGAACATCTTCAGCGAATAAACGGCGATGTCCCACGTGCGGCGCGCGCCGAGCTGCAGGCTCTCGATCGGCCCGTAGCGCACGTCCACCGACGGCGTGTTCATCGACAGCGCCGCGCCGATCCGGCCGACCTTCTGCCCCGTTTCATCGTCGCGCTGCGCCTGCGGCACGATCGACACCGTCCGGGAGGCGCCGCCGCGGTCGACCTGCAGTTCGACCGCCTGGCCCGCATGGTGCTTCACCGCGTCGATGAAGCGCGATGCGCCGCCGATCGGCTTGCCGTCGAGCGCGAGCAGCTTGTCGCCGGCCTTCAGGCCCGCCTGCTCGGCCGCGCTGCCGGGCTGCACCGACGCCACCGACAGCGTGCCGCCGCCGGTCTCGAAGCCCAGATGCATCATGAAATCGTCGTCGAGCTGGCTTTCGGGAACATTGCGCAGGTCGACGCGGAAGTCGAACGTCGGCGCGCCGCCGTCGCGCGCGCCGAGCACGACCTCGCGATGGTCGAACGCGGCGGCCAGCAGCTTCCAGCGCAGGTCCGACCACGAGCGCACCGGCACGGCGTCGCCGCCTTGCGCGTCGCGGATCGAGACGATCGTCTCGCTGCCGTCGAAGCCCGCGCGAGCCGCCGCCGTACCGGCGGCCGGCGGCGCGAGCACCGCGGCCGGCTCGGTCACGCCGGTTGCGAATACGGCGGAAAACAGGACGATTGCCAACAGGAAGTTCGCGATCGGGCCGGCGGCGACGATCGCGATGCGCTTGAACACCGATTGCCGGTTGAACGCCTGGTCGAGCTCCTCGGGCTTGACGCCCGGCCCCGGCTCGCGCTCGTCGAGCATCTTCACGTAGCCGCCGAGCGGCAGCGCGGAGAGCGTCCACTCGGTGCCCGTCCTGCGGCTGACCCAGCGTGCGACGGGCTGGCCGAAGCCGATCGAGAAACGCAGCACCTTCACGCCGCACCAGCGCGCGACGCGATAGTGTCCGTACTCATGCACGACGACCAGCACCCCGATCGCCACCGCAAACGCGATCAGTTCGACCAGCACGTTCATGAGCACCTCATTCAGACAGTGCGCTCCACGCGTGGCGCAGGCGCTTTCGCAATGATCTCGGCGGCGAGGCGGCGTGCCTCGGCATCCGCCGCAAGGACGTCGTCGAGCCCGTTCGGGTTGCGGTTCGGCAGTGCGTTGAGCACCGCATCGACCGTCGCCGCGATCGCCATGAAGCCGATCCGGCGCTCGAGAAACGCTTCGACCGCGATTTCGTTCGCCGCGTTCAATGCGGCGCTCGCGATACCGCCCTCTTCAAGCGCCTTCAGCGCAAGCGCGAGGCACGGGAAGCGCGTGTAGTCGGGCTTCTCGAACGACAGCTGTGCGATCTGCGCGAGGTCGAGCTGGTCGACCCCCGCGTCGACGCGCTCCGGGAACGCCAGCGCGTGCGCGATCGGCGTGCGCATGTCGGGGTTGCCGAGCTGCGCGAGCACCGAGCCGTCGCGGTAAGACACGAGCGAATGGATCACGCTCTGCGGGTGAATCAACACGTCGATCCGGTCGCCCGGCAGGCCGAAGATCCAGTGCGCCTCGATCACTTCGAGACCCTTGTTCATCATCGTCGCGGAATCGACGGAAATCTTGCGGCCCATCACCCAGTTCGGGTGCTTGCAGGCCTCGTCCGGCGTCACGTCGACGAGCGTGGCCGGCTCGCGCGTGCGGAACGGGCCGCCCGACGCGGTCAGGATGATCTTCGAGATCCCGCCGTGCTCGTTCTCGTCGCGCGGCATGCACTGGAAGATCGCGTTGTGTTCGCTGTCGACCGGCAGCAGGATCGCGCCATGGTCGCGCACGGCGTCCATGAAGATCGCGCCCGACATCACGAGCGATTCCTTGTTCGCGAGCAGGATGCGCTTGCCGGCGCGCGCGGCCGCGAGGCTCGGCGCGAGGCCGGCCGCGCCGACGATCGCCGCGACGACCGTATCGCAGCCGTCGCTGTTCGACACGTCGACCAGCGCCTGCGGCCCGTGCAGCACCGTGGTCTTGCTGCCCGCCGCGCGCAGTTTCGCCTCGACGTGCGCCGCCGTGTTCGCATCGCCGACCACCGCGACTTCGGGTGCGAAGCGCAGGCACTGCTCGACGAGCTTGTCGCCGTTGCGGTGCGCGGTCAACGCGTAGACCGAGAAACGCTCGGGATGGCGGGCGACCACGTCGAGCGTGCTGTCTCCGATCGAGCCCGTGGAACCGAGCAGTGTCAGACGTTTTTGCATAACAGAAATAGTGGTTTAACCAAGCAGCAGCATGGCGAGCGGCAGCACCGGCAGCAGCGCGTCGACGCGGTCGAGCACGCCGCCGTGACCGGGCAGCAGGCCGCTCGAATCCTTCACGCCCGCCTGACGCTTGAGTAGCGACTCGAACAGGTCGCCGATCACGCTGTACGCCACCAGCAGCGTCAGCGCGGCCCACGCGCCGGGCATCCCGTAGCGCGTCGCGAATGCGGAAAACAGGGTCGGCTCGAACCCGTGCGCGGCCATCGCGATGCCCGCGACGACCATCACGGCGAGCCAGCCGCCGATCGCGCCTTCCCAGCTCTTCCCGGGACTGATCGTAATAGCGAGTTTACGCTTTCCGAAGGCCTTGCCCGCGAAATATGCGCCGATATCGGCCAGCCAGACGACCAGCAGCAGCGACAGCACGAACGGAACGCCCTGCGCACGCGCCGCGACGACCGCGTGCCAGCAGGCCGCGAACACCACGAGCCCGGCCGCGAGCAGGAACGGCCGCCATACGCCGCCCGCGAGTTCCGGCTTGCGCCGCAGCGAGAACGGGCCGACCAGCAGCCAGAATACGCCGGCCGCCATAAAAAGGGGACGGGACGAAGCGGCATCGACGCCGAGCGGCGCGGTCGCCGCGAGCGCCAGCGCCGCGACGATCGCGTAGACGACGGAACCGGTCGCGCCGAGCTTCAGCAGGCGCGCCCATTCCCACGCGGCGAACACGAGCACGACACCGATCAGCGCGCCGAACGCGGCGAGCGGCGCGAACAGCGTCACCGGCAGCAACACCGCCAGCATCACGACCGCCGTGATCACACGGGTTTTCAGCATGAAAGGGAATCGGCGTTCTGCGATTGCGGTTCGAGCTGCGCGCTGGTGCGCCCGAAACGGCGCTCGCGCTCGGTATACGACGCGATCGCGTCGGCCAGCGCCGCGCCGTCGAAGTCCGGCCAGTATTTGTCGGTGAAATAGAATTCGGCGTACGCGAGCTGCCACAGCAGGAAATTGCTGACGCGCTGCTCGCCGCCGGTGCGGATGAAAAGATCGGGCTCCGGCGCATAGGCCATCGCCAGATGCGGCGCGAACGCGTCTTCGGTCACCTCGACCTCGCGGCCCTCGCGCACGGCCTGCTCGACGAGTTTCTTCGTCGCCTGCAGGATGTCCCAGCGGCCGCCGTAGTTCGCGGCGATCGTCAGGGTCAGGCGGGTGTTGCGCGCCGTCTTGGTTTCGGCGCGGCGGATCAGTTCGCGGATGCGCGGCTCGAAACGCTCGAGATCGCCCACCACCCGCAGGCGGATCCCGTTCGCATGCAGCTTGCCGATCTCGCGCTCGAGCGCGGTGATGAACAGGCGCATCAGGAACGACACTTCGTCGTTCGGCCGGCGCCAGTTTTCCGAACTGAACGCGAACAGCGTCAGGTATTCGACGCCGGCGCGCGCGCAGCCTTCGACCACCGCCCGCACGGCGTCCACGCCGCGGGTGTGCCCCGCGACGCGCGGCAAGCGGCGTTCGGTCGCCCAACGGCCGTTGCCGTCCATGATGATCGCGATATGACGCGGCACGGCGCCGACGTCAGGCACGCGAACGGTAGAGCTGGTATAGGTCATGGCCGTTGAGACAGTAATGCGGGAAGAAGGCGGCGCGCGAGGACGGTCGTCAGACCGTCATGATCTCGGCTTCCTTGGTCTGCACGAGCTTGTCGATTTCGGCGACGTGCTTGTCGGTCAACTTCTGCACGTCGTCGCTCGCACGGCGCTCGTCGTCTTCCGAGATTTCCTTGTCCTTCACGAGCTTCTTGAGCGCTTCGTTCGCGTCGCGGCGCAGGTTGCGGATCGCGACCTTGGCCGTTTCGCCCTCGCCCTTCACGACCTTGGTCAGCTCGCGGCGGCGCTCTTCCGTCAGCGCGGGCATCGGCACGCGGATCAGATCGCCGGACGTTGCCGGGTTCAGGCCGAGATCGGCTTCGCGAATGGCCTTCTCGACCTTCGCCACCATCGGCTTTTCCCACGGCTGCACACCGATCGTGCGTGCGTCGACGAGCGTCATGTTGGCAACCTGCGAGATCGGCACCATCGACCCGTAATAGTCGACCTGCACGTGATCGAGCATGCCGGTGTGCGCACGGCCCGTACGGATCTTCGCCAGATCGCTCTTGAATGCATCGATCGAGCGCTGCATCTTTTGCTCGACGCCCTTCTTGGTATCAGCGACACTCATTTCAACCTCCGAACCTTCAAACCTTCAAAGAACGCGGGCCCCGCCCGGCGCATCTTGCGCGCCGCGGCCGATGACCCGCATCCGCGGGAGTTTACACGTGGACGAGCGTACCTTCGTCCTCGCCCAGCACGATACGCTTGAGCGCGCCCGGCTTGTTGATCGAAAACACGCGGATCGGCAGCTTCTGGTCGCGGCACAGCGCGAAGGCCGTCGCGTCCATCACCTGCAGATTGCGGCTGATCGCCTCGTCGAAGCTGATCGTCGTGTAGCGCGTGGCCGACGGATCCTTCTTCGGATCGGCAGAATATACGCCATCGACCTTGGTCGCCTTCAAAACGACCTCGGCGCCCACTTCCGAACCACGCAGCGCGGCAGCCGTGTCCGTCGTGAAGAACGGGTTGCCCGTGCCGGCCGCGAAGATCACGACCTTGCCTTCCTCGAGCTGGCGGATCGCGCGGGGCCGGATGTACGGCTCGACGACCTGGTCCATGCGCAGCGCGGACTGCACGCGCGCGACGATGCCGGCGTGGCGCATCGCGTCCTGCAGCGCCAGCGCGTTCATCATCGTCGCCAGCATCCCCATGTAGTCGGCCGTCGCGCGGTCCATGCCGGCCGCGCCGCCCGCGACACCGCGGAAAATGTTACCGCCGCCGATCACGACCGCGAGCTGCGTGCCGAGACCCACGACTTCGGCGATATCCGCCACCATCCGTTCGATCGTCGCGCGATTGATGCCGAAGGCATCGTCGCCCATCAGCGCTTCGCCGGAGAGTTTGAGGAGGACGCGTTTATAGGCATTGGACATAGGGGCTTCCGAGCGACGAGAGGATGACAACCACGAACTGTAGGGGCGAAATACTGATTCGGGCAAGCGCCGACGGTCGGACCGGGGTTCCCGGCCGGCCGGCGGCGCCGCCGGCCGCGGCGGAGCGGACGCCCGCCGCGGATACTGCCTGACTGCTTACTGCTGCTTTGCTGCTGCGACTTGCGCGGCCACTTCGGCGGCGAAGTCGTCCTGGCGCTTCTCGATGCCTTCGCCGACGACGAACAGCGCGAACTTCTGCACTGCCGAATCCGCTGCCTTCAGCATCTGCTCGATCGTCTGCTTGTCGTTCTTCACGAACGTCTGGTTCAGCAGCGACACTTCCTTCAGGTACTTCTGGACGCTGCCGTCGACCATCTTCGCGACGATTTCAGCCGGCTTGCCCGATTCGGCAGCCTTCTGCTCGGCGACGCGGCGTTCCGTCTCGATCAGTTCCGCCGGCACGTCGGCCGACGACAGCGCGACCGGCTTCATCGCGGCGATGTGCATCGCGACGTCCTTGCCGACCTGCTCTT
The DNA here is from genome assembly GCF_905339595.1 of Burkholderia sp. BCC1977. Taxonomy (NCBI): domain Bacteria; kingdom Pseudomonadati; phylum Pseudomonadota; class Betaproteobacteria; order Burkholderiales; family Burkholderiaceae; genus Burkholderia; species Burkholderia sp. BCC1977. Next base: position 44,556 of record NZ_CAJPGQ010000007.1, on the reverse strand, counting down.
CAGCACCCGTGTACTCGACGATCACGCCGATACGCGCGCCGTGCAGGTACGTTGCGATCTTGTTCGCGGTTTCGAAACGGACGAAACGGCGGATCGACACGTTCTCGCCGATCTTGCCGATCAGGGCCAGACGGACTGCGTCGACCGTCGAACCTTCGAGCGGCAGTGCCGACAGTGCTTCCACGTCGGCCGGGTTTTGCGTCGCGACGAGTTCTGCAACCGTCTTCGAGAATGCGAGGAAGTCGTCGTTCTTCGCGACGAAGTCGGTTTCGCAGTTCAGTTCGACCAGCGCGCCTGCGTTGCCGCCGACGAACGATGCGACGACGCCTTCGGCCGTCACGCGCGATGCCGCCTTGCTCGCCTTGTTGCCGAGCTTGACGCGCAGCAGCTCTTCAGCCTTGGCCAGGTCGCCGTCGGCTTCCGTCAGCGCCTTCTTGCACTCCATCATCGGTGCGTCGGTCTTTGCGCGCAGTTCTGCCACCATGCTTGCGGTAATTGCCGCCATCATTCGCTCCTTGAGTCTGTATTCACAACGCCGCCCGCTTGGACGCGAACGGCCGAAAATCGTTTCCGGACCCGCGCCGATTCGGCGCGATCAGGTCCGGCGCACAAGCTTAAAAAAAGGGGGCCTGTTGAGAGCCCCCTTTTTGCGCCGGCTCGGGGCCAGTTACGCGTTTTCCTCGACGTACTCGTCGTCGCCACCGCTGCGCACTGCCTGGACCACTTCGTTGACCGCGTTCGCACGGCCTTCGAGGATCGCGTCGGCCACGCCTTCGGCGTACAGCGCGACTGCCTTGCTCGAGTCGTCGTTACCCGGGATCACGTAGTCCACACCTTCCGGCGAGTGGTTCGTATCGACCACGGCGATGACCGGCACGCCCAGCTTGTTCGCTTCCGTGACGGCAATCTTGTGGTAGCCGACGTCGACGACGAAGATTGCGTCCGGAATGCCGCCCATGTCCTTCACGCCGCCGATCGACTTCTGCAGCTTCGCGATTTCGCGTTCGAACAGCAGCGCTTCCTTCTTGCTCATCTTCTCGGTTTCGCCCGATTCGACGGCCGCTTCCATGTCCTTCAGGCGCTTGATCGACACCTTCAGCGTCTTGAAGTTCGTCATCATGCCGCCGAGCCAGCGTGCGTTGACGTACGGCATGCCCGCACGTTGCGCTTCCTGGGCGATCGTGTCACGCGACTGGCGCTTCGTGCCGACGAACAGGATCGTGCCGCGGTTCGCTGCCAGCTGGCGCACGTACTTCTGTGCGTCCGTGAACATCGGCAGCGTCTTTTCGAGGTTGATGATGTGAATCTTGTTGCGGTGACCGAAAATGAACGGAGCCATCTTCGGGTTCCAGAAGCGCGTCTGGTGACCGAAGTGGACACCCGCTTCCAGCATTTGGCGCATCGTGACTGCCATGTAAATTCTCCACGAGGGTTGGGTCTTAAGCCGGCTGCCGTACCGCCGCGCGAACGCGCCCCGAAGGACCTTCGTTCCGCGCGGCCGGCACCCTGGTTGCGCCGGCTTGCGATTCGGCACGTGCGAAAATGCCCGTGCCGCAAGTCTTTCATCGCCATGCCGCCCCACGACGGGGCAGGTTCGGCATTTGGATGTCGACTTAGCCAAAGAGTATAGCACGCCGATTTGTCGGCTCTCAAGTCGCCCGCCACTTTCGCTTGCCGCGCGGCAGCCGGCCGGACAATCCGCGAAAACCCGCATCGGCACCGCCGGCAGGGGCTGCGAGGCCCGCCATAAGGTGCGATAATCCGTCAATTCACCGCATTCCAGGCATACCTCGATGGCTATTACGCTCAAAAACGAACACGACATCGCCGAGATGCGCGTCGCCTGCCGTCTCGCGAGCGAAGTGCTCGACTTCATCACGCCGCACGTCGTCGCGGGCGTCACGACCGCCGAACTCGACCGGCTCTGTCACGAATTCATGCTCAACGAACAGGGCACGATCCCCGCGCCGCTGAATTATCAGCCGCCCGGCTATCCGCCGTACCCGAAGGCCACCTGCATTTCGGTCAACGACGTGATCTGCCACGGCATTCCGGGCGAGAAGGTGATCAAGAACGGCGACGCGCTGAACATCGACGTCACCGTGATCAAGAACGGCTACTTCGGCGACACCAGCCGGATGTTCATCGTCGGCGAAGGCTCGATCCTCGCGAAGCGTCTCGTGCAGACCACCTACGAGTGCATGTGGCTCGGCATCGACCAGGTCAAGCCCGGCGCGCACCTCGGCGACATCGGCTACGCGATCCAGAAGCACGCGGAAGCGCAGGGCTACAGCGTCGTGCGCGAATACTGCGGGCACGGCATCGGCACGGTGTTCCACGAAGATCCGCAGGTCGTCCACTACGGCCGTCCGGGCACCGGCATCGAGCTGAAGGCCGGGATGATCTTCACGATCGAGCCGATGATCAACGCCGGCAAGCGCGACATCCGCACGATGCCCGACCAGTGGACGGTCAAGACGCGCGACCGCAGCCTGTCCGCGCAGTGGGAGCACACGGTGCTCGTCACCGAGACGGGCTACGAGGTGCTGACCGTATCGGCCGGCACGCCGGCACGCCCGGTGTTCGCGCAACCGGCCGCCGCGGTCTGAGCGCCGCCGCGCCAGCCCGCCCCCAAACCTGAACGGCCGCCCATGAACGCTCACGCCGCCCCCTCGCCCGAAGCGCTGTCGCGGCGCGCCGAATTCAAGGCCGCCAAGGCCGGCATGCTCGAGCGCTTTCGCAGCGCGACCAACGTCGCGTCGCTGATGCACGCATTGTCGAAACTCACCGACGATGCGCTCAAGCGCGTGTGGGACGACTGCGGGTTGCCCGCGACGCTTGCGCTCGTCGCCGTCGGCGGCTACGGGCGCGGCGAGCTCGCGCCCCACTCCGACGTCGACATCCTCGTGCTGCTGCCCGATGCGCACGACCCGGCGCTCGACGCGCGCATCGAGCGCTTCATCGGGATGGCGTGGGATCTCGGCCTCGAGATCGGCAGCAGCGTGCGCACGGTTGCCCAATGCATCGAGGAAGCGTCGCAGGACGTCACCGTGCAGACCTCGCTGCTCGAGGCGCGCCGCATCGTCGGCAGCACCGCGCTGTTCGAACGCTTCACCGTGCGGTATCACGAGGCGCTCGACGCGCGCGCGTTCTTCACCGCGAAGGTGCTCGAGATGCGCCAGCGCCACGCGAAGTTCCAGGACACGCCGTACAGCCTCGAGCCGAACGTGAAGGAAAGCCCCGGCGGGCTGCGCGACCTTCAAACGATCCTGTGGATCGCGCGCGCGGCCGGCTTCGGCAGCAGCTGGCGCGAACTCGACACGCGCGGCCTCATCACCGATCGCGAGGCGCGCGAGCTGCGCCGCAACGAAGGATTCCTGAAGACGCTGCGCGCACGGCTGCACGTGATCGCCGGCCGCCGCCAGGACATGCTCGTGTTCGACCTGCAGACGCAAGCCGCCGAGAGCTTCGGCTACCGGCCGACGCAGGCCAAGCGCGCGAGCGAGCAGCTGATGCGCCGCTACTACTGGGCCGCGAAAGCGGTCACGCAGCTCGCGACGATCCTGATCCAGAACATCGAGGCGCAGCTGTTCCCCGCGACGAGCGGCATCACGCGCGTGCTGTCGCCCGATCGCTTCGTCGAGAAGCAGGGCATGCTCGAGATCGTCGACGACGGCGTGTTCGAGCGCCATCCCGACGCGATCCTCGAAGCGTTCCTGCTGTACGAGACGACCCGCGGCGTGAAGGGCCTGTCCGCCCGCACGCTGCGCGCGCTGTACAACTCGCGCGAGATCATGAACAACACGTGGCGGCGCGATCCGCAGAACCGCCGCACGTTCATGCAGATCCTGCAGCAGCCCGAAGGCATCACGCATGCGTTCCGGCTGATGAACCAGACGAGCGTGCTCGGCCGCTACCTGCTGAATTTCCGCCGCATCGTCGGCCAGATGCAGCACGACCTGTACCACGTGTACACGGTCGACCAGCACATCCTGATGGTGTTGCGCAACATCCGCCGCTTCGCGGTGGCCGAGCATGCGCACGAGTACCCGTTCTGCAGCCAGCTGATCGGCAATTTCGAGCGCCCGTGGGTGCTGTATGTCGCGGCGCTGTTCCACGACATCGCGAAGGGCCGCGGCGGCGACCACTCGACGCTCGGGATGGCCGACGCGCGGCGCTTCTGCCGCGAGCACGGGATCGCCGGCGACGATGCGGCGCTGATCGTATGGCTCGTCCAGCATCACCTGACGATGAGCCAGGTCGCGCAGAAGCAGGACACGAGCGACCCCGAAGTCATCAAGCGCTTCGCCGAAGTCGTCGGCAACGAACGGTACCTCACCGCGCTCTACCTGCTGACCGTCGCCGATATCCGCGGCACGAGTCCGAAGGTGTGGAACACGTGGAAGGGCAAGCTGCTCGAGGACCTGTACCGCATCACGCTCGCGGTGCTCGGCGGCGCCAATCCCGACGCGCATTCGGAACTGAAGTCGCGGCAGGAGCAGGCGCTCGCGCTGCTGCGCCTCGAGACCGTGCCCGACGACGCGCACCGCGCGCTGTGGGATCAGCTCGACATCGGCTTCTTCCTGCGTCACGACGCGGCCGACATCGCATGGCAGACCCGCGTGCTGTACCGCCACGTGAACGCCGAGACCGCGATCGTCCGTGCGCGGCCGTCGCCGATCGGCGACGCGCTGCAGGTGCTCGTGTACGTGAAGGACCGCCCCGACCTGTTCGCGGGCATCTGCGCGTACTTCGACCGCAACGGGCTGTCGGTGCTCGATGCGCGCGTCAGCACGACACGGCACGGCTATGCGCTCGACAACTTCATCGTCACGCAGACCGAACGCGACGTGCGCTACCGCGACATCGCCAATCTCGTCGAACAGCAACTCGCGACACGCCTTGCCGAAACCGCGTCGCTGCCGGAACCGTCCAAGGGCCGCCTGTCGCGGCTGTCCCGGACGTTTCCGATCACGCCGCGCGTCGACCTCCGGGCCGACGAGCGCGGCCAGTACTACATCCTGTCCGTGTCCGCCAACGACCGGCCGGGCCTTCTCTATTCGATCGCGCGCGTCCTGGCCGAGCATCAGGTCGGCGTCCACGCGGCGCGGATCAATACGCTCGGCGAACGCGTCGAGGACATCTTCCTGCTCGACGGTGCCGGCCTGTCCGACAACCGCCTGCAGATCCAGCTCGAAACCGAATTGCTGCGCGCGATCGCAGTCTGAATGAATCCCAGCGTTTATGCGCACCAAATTAACCGTCAAGAATCCGAAGCCGGCATCGCCGACCCGCGCCCCTGTCCGCTCCGGCAGCCTCGTTGCCCGCAAGGCGGTGCGCCCCGCCGCGCCGCCCGCGTCCGACAAGCCCGCGCGCCCAAAGAAGGCCGCCGCACCGGCAGCCGCGGGCGAACGCGCGTTCAAGCCGCGCGGCGAGGGTCCCGGTGCGGATCGCGCGCCGGCGAAGCGCGCGCCGCGTGACGGCGGTGCCGAACGCGGCTATCGCAGCGACAACGAGGCGCGGCCGCGTCGCGCAGGCGCCGAAGGCGGCGCGCGCGCGCCCTATCGCGACAAGGCAGCCGGCGAAGGCACGAAGCGCAGCTTCGGCGAGCGCCGTACGCCGTCCGACCGTCCGGCACGTCGCAGCGACGACGAGGCACGCCCGCGCCGTGCAGGCGCCGAAGGCGGCGCACGCGCACCGTATCGCGACAAGGCAGAGGGCTACGGCGAGAAACGCAGCTTCGGCGAACGCCGTACGTCGTCCGATCGTCCGGCACGTCGCAACGACGACGATGCACGTCCGCGCCGTGCAGGCGCCGAAGGCGGCGCACGCGCACCGTATCGCGACAAGGCAGAGGGCTACGGCGAAAAACGCAGCTTCGGCGAGCGCCGCACGCCGTCCGACCGTCCCGCACGTCGCGGCGACGACGAGGCACGCCCGCGCCGCGCAGGTGCCGAAGGCGGCGCACGCGCGCCCTATCGCGACAAGGCGGCCGGTGAAGGTGAAAAGCGTGGCTTCGGCGACCGCCGCGCGTCATCCGACCGCCCGGCGCGTCGCAACGACGACGATGCGCGGCCGCGCCGCGCAAGCGCCGAAGGCGGCGCACGTGCCCCCTACCGCGACAAGGCCACCGGCGATGCACCGAAGCGCAGCTTCGGCGAACGCAGCACGTCGTCCGACCGCCCCGCGCGCCGCGGCGACGACGACGCACGCCCGCGCCGCGCAGGTGCCGAAGGCGGTGCACGCGCGCCCTATCGCGACAAGGCGGCCGGCTACGGCGAGAAGCGCAGCTTCGGCGAACGCCGTACGTCGTCCGACCGCCCGGCTCGCCCCGCACGCGACGGCGAGCGCAGCAGCACCGAACGCCGCTCGACCGGCGCCGCGCTGAAGAGCGCCCAACCGGTCAAGCGCCGCGCCGCCGACGTCGACCACGGCGACGAAACGGGCCTGATGCGCCTGTCGAAGCGCATGTCCGAACTCGGCCTGTGCTCGCGCCGCGAAGCCGACGAATGGATCGAGAAGGGCTGGGTGCTCGTCGACGGCGAACGCATCGACACGCTCGGCACCAAGGTCCGCCCGGACCAGAAGATCGAGATCGACGAGCGCGCGAGCGCCGCGCAAGCCGCCCAGGTGACGATCCTGCTGCACAAGCCGGTCGGCTACGTGTCGGGGCAGGCGGAAGACGGCTACGAGCCCGCGTCGGTGCTGATCACGCGCGCGAACCAGTGGAGCGGCGACCGCTCGCCAGTACGCTTCTCGCCGCAGCACCTGCACGCGCTCGCGCCGGCCGGACGGCTCGACATCGATTCGACCGGCCTGCTCGTGCTGACGCAGAACGGCCGGATCGCGAAGCAGCTGATCGGCGAGCAGTCGGACATCGACAAGGAATACCTGGTGCGCGTGCGCTTCGGCGAACGGCTGATCGACATCGATCAGCACTTCCCCGCCGAATCGCTCGCGAAGCTGCGCCACGGCCTCGAGCTCGACGGTGTCGCGCTGAAGCCGGCGATGGTGAGCTGGCAGAACGGCGAACAGCTGCGTTTCGTGCTGCGCGAAGGCAAGAAGCGCCAGATCCGCCGCATGTGCGAACTGGTCGGTCTCGACGTGATCGGCCTGAAGCGCGTGCGGATGGGCCGCGTGATGCTCGGCGCGCTGCCGCAAGGGCAATGGCGCTACCTGTCGGCCGACGAGTCGTTCTGACAGCCCGTCAGCCCGTTCTGACAGCGGGCACGCGCTGCGTGCCACGCAACGAAGAAAGCCCGCGCAAGCGGGCTTTTTCGTTTCGGTACGACGACGGCGCGCCACACGGCGCGCGCAGCCGCATCGAGGTCAGTCGTCGGCCGAATCGAGCCCCGGGAACAGCACCTCGGTGAAGCCGAACCGCGTGAAGTCGGTGATCCGCATCGGATACAGCTTGCCGATCAGGTGATCGTATTCGTGCTGGACGACCCGCGCGTGGAAGCCTTCGGCGACGCGGTCGAGTTTCGCGCCGAACTGGTCGAAGCCGCTGTAGCGCACCTTCGCATAGCGGCTGACGACGCCGCGCATGCCCGGCACCGACAGGCAGCCTTCCCAGCCCTCTTCCATGTCCGGCGGCATGTACTCGACCTTCGGGTTGATCAGCACGGTTTCGGGCACGGGCGGCGCGTCCGGATAGCGATTGTTGCTGCCGAAGCCGAAGATGATGATCTGCAGCCCGATGCCGATCTGCGGCGCGGCGAGCCCCGCGCCGTTCGCGTGATGCATCGTCTCGAACATGTCCGCGACGATCTCGTGCAGTTCGGGGGTGTCGAACCGCTCGACCGGCTTGGCGACTTCGAGCAGGCGCGGATCGCCCATCTTCAGGATCTCGCGAATCATGGCGTGTTGCCCTCCAGGAGTTGGTGCAGTCCGTCTTCGTCCAGCACGGGGATGCCGAGTTCCTCGGCCTTCGCGAGCTTGCTGCCGGCTTCGGCGCCCGCGACCACGTAATCCGTCTTCTTCGATACCGAGCCCGCGACTTTCGCGCCGGCCGCTTCCAGCATTTCCTTCGCCGCGTCGCGCGTGAGCGTGGGCAGCGTGCCCGTCAGCACGACCGTCTTGCCGGCGAGCACGCCCTGCGGCGCCTTCGGCGCGGGCGGGCCTTCGGGCCACGTGACCTTGCCGGGCGCGCGCAGTTGCTCGATCACCGTGCGATTGTGCTCTTCCGCGAAGAACTGGTGGAGCGACTCGGCCACGATCGGCCCGACATCGTTCACTTCGAGCAGCTCCTCGATCGACGCGTCCATGATCGGGGTCAGCGACCCGAAATGCTTCGCGAGATCCTTCGCGGTCGATTCGCCGACATGGCGGATCCCGAGCCCGTAGATGAAGCGCGCGAGCGTCGTGTGCTTCGCCTTCTCGAGCGAATCGAGCAGATTCTGTGCGGACTTCTCGGCGAACCGGTCGAGTTCCGCGAGCGTCGCGAAACCGAGATTGAACAGGTCGGCCGGCGTGCGCACGAGATTCAGTTCGACGAGCTGATCGATGATCTTCTCGCCGAGCCCGTCGATGTCGAGCGCACGGCGCTGCGCGAAATGCCACAGCGCCTGCTTGCGCTGCGCCGGGCAGAACAGGCCGCCCGTGCAGCGCGCGATCGCCTCGTCCGGCAGGCGCTCGATCTTCGAGCCGCACACCGGGCACTCGGTCGGCATCACGAACTCGGCCGCGTCGTCCGGCCGGCGGTCGAGCAACGCGCCGACGACCTCGGGGATCACGTCGCCCGCGCGCCGCACGATCACGGTATCGCCGATCCGGATGTCCTTGCGGCGCACTTCGTCCTCGTTGTGCAGCGTCGCATTGGTCACCGTCGCGCCGCCGACGAACACGGGTTCGAGCCGCGCGACCGGCGTGATCGCGCCGGTGCGGCCGACCTGCACGTCGATCGCGACGAGCTTCGTCAGCGCTTCCTGCGCCGGGAACTTGTGCGCGAGCGCGAAGCGCGGCGCACGCGACACGAAGCCGAGACGGTCCTGTTCGTCGCGCCGGTTCACCTTGTAGACGACGCCGTCGATGTCATACGGCAGCGACTCGCGCTTCTCGCCGACCTTGCGGAAGAAGCCGAGCAAGCCGTCGGCGCCGTGCACGACCGCGCGCTCGCGGTTCACCGGCAGGCCGAGCGACTCGTACCAGTCGAGCAGCGCGCTGTGCGTGTCCGGCATCGGCATGCCGTCGAGCACGCCGATCCCGTATGCGAAGAACGACAGCGGACGCTGCGCGGTGATCTTCGGATCGAGCTGGCGCAGGCTGCCGGCCGCCGCGTTGCGCGGGTTCGCGAATTCGCGCTGCTCGGCCGCGCGCTGGCGTTCGTTCAGGCGTGCGAAATCGCGCTTGAACATCAGCACCTCGCCGCGTACGTCGAGCACGGCCGGCACGTGCGCGCCCTTCAGCTTCAGCGGGATCGAGCGGATCGTGCGGACGTTCTCCGTCACGTCCTCGCCCGTCGTGCCGTCGCCGCGCGTCGACGCCTGCACGAACACGCCCTGCTCGTAGCGCAGCGAAATCGCGAGGCCGTCGAACTTCAGCTCGCACGCGTATTCGACCGGGTCCGTCACCGAGCCGGCGAGATCGGTCGTCTTGTCGAGCGCATCGGCGACGCGCTTGTCGAACGCGGCGATGTCCTCGTCCGCGAAGCCGTTGTTCAGCGACAGCATCGGTGCGTCATGGACGACCGGCGTGAACCCGCTCGCCACTTCGCCGCCGACGCGCTGCGTCGGCGAATCGGGCGTCACGAGTTCGGGATGAGCGGTTTCGAGTTGCTGCAGCTCGCCGAACAGCCGGTCGTATTCGGCGTCGGGCAGATCCGGCTGGTCGAGCACGTAATAGGCGTAATTCGCCCGCTCGAGTTGGTCGCGCAGCCACGCGGCACGCGCGTCGGGCTGGCTGGCTGGCGGTTCGGCTTGGGTTCGGGCCATGCTGGCGGCAGATTCGTTCTGAAAAATCGGATGTGCGATTATCTCAGTTTGACGCCGCGGCGGGGGCACGCGATGTGTGCCGCGCAGGCCCGCTGCAGCGCACACAGGCGGCGTGTGTGCACTGCAGCGAAATGGGCCGACGGGCGACGGGCAGCGCAGACCGCCGCCCGTGAAACGCGTTACTGGCTGAACAGGCGACGCGTGACCGGAGAACCGGCCGGGATGCCCGCTTCCTCGAGCTTCGCGTACAACTTCATCAACTGCTGGTCGATCGCGACGAGCGTCGATTCCGGCAGCGGCCGGCGCGAATCGTCGACGACCCGCGCACCGATCCGTTCAGACAGCGACTTCGCGTAGTCGCACATCAGCCGGAACGGCAGGATGTCCTCTTCGGCGACCGGCACGTCGAGCACCAGCGTGATCATGTTGCCGCCCTTGTAGGTCAGGTCGTCGCGCAGGAAGTTCGTGTCGCCGAACTGCAGCATGAACACGGGGTTCTGCTTCGCGTCGAGCTTCACGAACCGCGTGCCGTCGCGCGACAGCAGCAGCCCGTCCTGGGACGCGACGGCCTGCACGTAGTTCGCCGACCACGGCGCGCCGTCCGACATCACGTTGATCGACAGCTGCGCGTCGCACTGCGCGGCGAAGCCGTCGAGTTCGCGCGCCATCGCGACCGTCTCCATCATGTCCGGGAATTCCGGTGCGCCGTCGATCGCGTCGGCGAACTGCTGGACGCCCGTCACGAACTCGGAGAATTCGAGCTCGTTCAGCGCGCCGCTGCGGTTGGCGAGTTGCGCGGCCGCGCGCAGTTCTTCATAGCGCACGCCGTTCTGCAGCAGCTCCCACTGGCCGCCTTCCGGCTTGCCTTCGATATGCACGGGCTTGCTGCCCGCGCGGCGCAGCCGCTGCGCGGCCGGCAGGATCTTGTCGCCCGGCAGCGGCGCGCCGAGGCGAATCGGCACGATGCAGTCGATCCGGCGGTCGACGATCGCGGGCGGCGCCGACGAGATCGTCGTCGCGGCCGGCAGCACGGGCTCGACCGGTTCGTTCGATGCGTCGGCGACCTGCGCTTCCTGCGCGGCGGCGACCGCACTTTCGTCGACGGCCTGCTCGGCCGACTCGGTCGACGCCAACGGCGTGTCGACCCCGGTGGCCTCGGCCTGCAGGTCGGCCGGCGTGTCGGCAGGCGCCACGCCGCCGAAGGTCGGCTCGACGCGCGCGGCTTCGACCGGCGCGCTCGCGGCGGCAGCGGCCGATGCCGGCGCCGCGGGTTCGCGGCGCACGGGCTGGCGCACCGGCTCGATGAACGGCAGCTCTTCGTCGCGCTCCGGGCGATTCATCGCCTCGGCCGTCTCTTCCGGCATCGGGCGCGGCATCCTGCGCCGCACCTTCGCGCCCTGCCACGCGTTGTAGACCACGACGCCGCCCACCACGACGGCGCCCGCGCCGATCAAACCGAGTGTCAACTCGTCCATGCACGCTCCATCAGCAATTCTTGTTCGTCGGACCCGCGAACGGGCGCCCATGCGCCGCGCGAACGCGGTCCGGTTTCGTCAAACGTCAATTCTGGGCAAAACCCGCGGCGGTTTCCATGTCCACCGCGACGATCCGCGACACGCCCTGCTCCTGCATCGTCACGCCGATCAGTTGCTGCGCCATCTCCATCGCGATCTTGTTGTGCGAGATGAAGAGGAACTGCGTCTTGTCGGACATCGCGCGCACGAGATTTGCGAAACGCTCGGTGTTCGCGTCGTCGAGCGGCGCGTCGACCTCGTCGAGCAGACAGAACGGCGCCGGGTTCAGCTGGAACATCGCGAACACCAGTGCGGTGGCGGTCAGCGCCTTTTCGCCGCCCGACAGCAGATGGATGGTCGCGTTCTTCTTGCCCGGCGGCTGCGCCATCACCTGCACGCCGGCATCGAGGATTTCGTCGCCCGTCATGATCAGCTTCGCCTGGCCGCCGCCGAACAGGCGCGGGAACAGATCGCTGAAGTGACGGTTGACCTCGTCGAAGGTGCCCTGCAGCAGCGTACGGGTTTCCTGGTCGATCTTGTGGATCGCATCCTCGAGCGTCGTGATCGCGTCGATCAGGTCGGCCGACTGCGCATCGAGGAACACCTTGCGCTCGCTCGCGGCCTTCAGCTCGTCGAGCGCGGCCATGTTGACCGGGCCCAGCGCGTTGATCGCGTTGTTCAGGCGCGTGACCTCACCCTGCAGGTACGACGGTTTCAGGTCCGGCGTCAGCTTCTCGCGCAGCGCTTCCTCGTCGACCTCGGCCGTCGTGAGCTGCTCGGCAAACTGCTCGACGGACAGGCGCGCGGCCTGCTCCTTCAACTGCAGCTCGGTGATGCGGTCGCGCAGCGGCTGCAGCGAACGCTCGGCGACGAGACGCTGCTCGTCCGATGCGCGCAGCTTCGCGGTCAGGTCGTCGAGTTCGATCCGCGCGGCCTGCAGCGCCTCTTCCTTGACCGCGCGAATCTCGAGCGCGTCCTGCAGGCCCGTGTGCGCGGTCTGCTCGTTGATCGTTTCGAGTTCGGCACGCGCGTCTTCCAGCGACGCGGCAACGCGCTCGCTCTGCTCGTGCGCGATCTGGATGCTGCGCTTGAGCTCGTCGATCCGCGTGACCGCGTTGCGCGCGGCAAAGCGCGCGTCGTTCGCGCCGCGTTCGAGGTCGCGCGCTTCCTGGCGCGCCTGCGTCAGCGTTTCGTCGAGCGCTTCGAACGCGAGCTGGTTGTCCTCGAAGCGCGCCTGCAGTTCCGCGAGTTCGCCGTCGAAACGCTCGAAGTTCGCCTCCGATTCCGCGCGCAGTGCGCGCTGCTCGTCGATCTGCGCGCCGATTTCCTCGAGTTCCTCGCGGATCTGCGTGCTGCGCTGCGTGTAGCGTTCATGGGCCTGCGCGAGCTTCAGCACGTCCATCTGCAGCGCGTGCACGCGCTGCGTCGCGCGTTCGGCCTGCGCGCGCACGTCGCCGAGCGCCTGCGTGGCCTGCGTATGCGCGGCTTCCGCCCGCACCGCCGCCGTGCGGGCGTCGTCGGCGAGCAGCGCCTGCGCACGCACCTGGCGCGTCAGGTTCTCGATTTCCTGCTGGCGAGCCAGCATCCCGGCCTGCTCCGAATCGGCCGCGTACAACTGCACGCCGACCCGCGTGACGATATGGCCGGCCTTGACGACGAACGCGCCGCCCGCCGGCAGTTGCGCGCGCGTCGCGAGCGCCTGTGCGACGTCGTCGGCGACGTACACGTTGCCGAGCCAGTCGTTCAGCACCGCGCGGATGCCCGCATCGTCGATGCGCACGAGCGACAGCACCGGGCGCAGCCCGGCCGCGGCGGCCGGCGGCTCCCCGGCCGCGGGCGGCGCGTAGAACGCGAGCTTCGCGGGCGGCGCATCGGTCGCGAACGCCTTCACCCAGTCGAGATTCGACACTTCGAGCGCGGCCAGGCGCTCGCGCAGCACGGCCTCGAGCGCCGCTTCCCAGCCGGCCTCGACGTGCAGCTTCTTCCAGAGACGCGGCAGCGCGCCGAGCTCGTGCTTGTCGAGCCACGGCTGGATCTTGCCTTCGGTCTGCACGTTTTCCTGCAGCTGCTTGAGCGCGGCGAGCCGCGCCTCGAGCTGGTGGATCTGCGCGCCTTCGGCCTGCACGCGCTCTTGAGCCGCGCGGCGTTCACCGTCGAGGCGCGGTACCGTTTCCTGTGCATCGGTGAGGCGCGCCTGCGCTTCGGCGAGGATCTCTTCCTGCTCGGCGAGTTGCATGCGCAACTCCTCGAGCTGCGCTTCGTCCGGTGCGTCGAGCCCACCCGCCTCGGACTTCAGGCGCTCATGGCGCTGCTGAAGCTGCTGGAGTTGCTGGTCGGCATTGCGCTGGTGCGCGGCCTCGAGCTTCAGCGACTGTTCGGTCTGCGCGATCCGTGCCCGCTCGTCGTTGAGCTGCGCCTGCGCATCGCGCCATTTCGCCTCGAGCGCCGGCAGCGCGTCGTGTTTCGCGGCTGCGTTGTCTTCGGCGAGCGCGGCCTTCTCGTCGGCCATCGCGCGCGCCTCTTCGGCTTCCTCGAGCTCGTCCTGCGCCTTCTCGGCCTGCGCGCGCCATTGCTCGCGCTGCGCGTTCAGCGCGGCGATCTGCGCCTGCACGCGATTGCGCGACTCGACGATGAACTTGATCTCGGCCTCGAGGCGGCTCACTTCGGCGTTCGCCTCGTAGAGCGCGCCCTGCGCGCCCTGCATCGCGTCGCTCGCCGAGTAATGCGCGACCCGCAGCGTCTCGAGCTGCGCCTCGACCTCGCGCAGTTTCGCCGTTTGCGCCTCGAGGTCGATCTGCGCCTGCTCGATCGCGCGCTGCTGCTTCTGCTGCTCGCCCGCGGCCTCGTTCTTGCGCAGCAGCCACAACAGGCGCTGCTTCTCCTCGCCGTCGGCGACGAGTTCCTTGTACCTGGTCGCGACGACGGCCTGCGCCTCGAGCTTCTCGAGGTTCGCGGCGAGTTCGCGGACGATGTCCTCGACGCGCGTCAGGTTCTCGCGCGTGTCGTGCAGCCGGTTCTCGGTCTCGCGACGGCGCTCCTTGTACTTCGACACGCCCGCGGCTTCCTCGAGGAACACGCGCAGTTCTTCCGGCTTCGCCTCGATGATCCGCGCGATCATGCCCTGCCCGATGATCGCGTACGCGCGGGGCCCGAGGCCCGTGCCGAGGAAGATGTCCTGGATGTCGCGGCGGCGCGCCGGCAGGTTGTTGATGTAGTAGCTCGACGTGCCGTCGCGCGTCAGCACGCGCTTCACGGCGATCTCGCCGTACTGGCCCCACTGCCCGGCCGCGCGGCCGTCGGAGTTGTCGAAGATCAGTTCGACGCTGGCCCGGCTGCCGGGCTTGCGGGCGGTCGAGCCGTTGAAGATCACGTCCTGCATCGACTCGCCGCGCAGCTCGGACGCGCGCGACTCGCCGAGCACCCAGCGCACGGCATCGATGATGTTGGACTTGCCGCACCCGTTCGGGCCCACCACGCCGACAAGCTGGCCCGGAACCTGGAAATGCGTGGGATCGACAAAGGATTTGAAGCCAGCGAGTTTGATCGAGCTCAGACGCACGGCGGTACCGGATGTGAAGAAGGTGTGAAACGGACGGGGCCGCGACGCGCGGGGCCGGACGGCCCGTGTGCGCGATGCGCCCCGGAATTCAAAAGCGGGGCCGCGCGCATCTCAAGCGTTGGGCCCCGCAAACGGCTTCCATCATACCATCGCGCGTGCGCCGTCCCGCCCGTCGCCGGGTTTGCCCGATGCCGGCGCGGCACGATGGACCCGGCTCGACAGCAGCGTCGCCAGCACGATGCACACGCCGCCCGCCCACTCGCGCGCGGTCGGCAGTTCGCTTGCGAACACCCACGCGGACAGCGCGGTGATCACGATCTCGAACAGCATGATGATCGACGCGCGGTTCGCCGGCACGCGCGCGAGCCCGTATTGCACGAGCAGGTTGTTCGCGGCCATCGTCACGCCGATCGCGGCGATGATCGCGGCCGCGGCGCCGAGCTGGCTGCCCGCCGGCGCGGCCGGCAGCCCCTCGAACAGCGATGCGATCGCGCCGAACACCGCCGCGCCGCCGAACAGCGTCGCGGTGCGCATCTCGGCGCGCATCTCCGGCAGCTCGCGGCTCGCCTTGATCACGAGCACGTTGCTCATCGCGAAGCTCAGGCCGGCCGCCAGCCCCGCCCATTCGGCCGGGTTGGCCGGCAGCGGCATGCCGAGCGCCGGTGACCACAGCATCAGCATCGCGCCGCCGATCGACAGCGCCGCGAGCGCCGCGCCGGCCCAGGTCAGCCGCTCGCGCAACAGGAAATGCGCGTAGATCGCGGTCCATGCGGGCGTCAGGTAGAAGAGCAGCATCACGCGCAGCACTTCGCCGTGGATCGTGCCCCACACGAAGCCGAGGTTGGTCACGCCGGCCGTGATCGCGATGCCCGGCAGCACCCAGTGCCAGCGCAGCGTCGCGATCGTGCGGTGCCGCACGACGATCACGAACAGGAACGCGACCGCGCTCGTCAGCGCGCTCGCCAGCGTGCCGGTGAGGCCGAGCGACGCGAGGATCCGCAGCGGATACCAGATCAGGCCCCATACCGACGCGCCGATCAGGATAGCCAGCGTCGGCAGGCTGCCGCGTACCGCGTTATTCATTTGGTTCGATACCCTTTATTCCACCGGCCCGGCCGCCGTTCCGGCAGGCCGTGACCGCATTGCGTCACGCTATAATCGTCCGCTGCGAATCGCGCGCCGTCGGCGCCCGTTCGCAGCCGTGCGGCACCTGCGCCGCCCCTTTTCGCTCCAACCGGCCGCGATGGCCGCTTCGCCCGTGAACCCTCGACTCGACTCGCTCCAGCCCTATCCCTTCGAAAAGCTGCGCGCCCTGTTCAAGGACGTGACGCCTTCCGCCGGCCTGAAACCGATCAGCTTCGGCATCGGCGAGCCCAAGCACCCGACCCCGGCGCTGATCCGCGACGCCGTGGTGGCTTCGCTCGACGGCCTCGCGTCGTATCCGGCCACGGCCGGCTCGGACGCGCTGCGCACGTCGATCGCACACTGGCTCGAACGCCGCTACGGGCTGCCGCAGATCGACCCGGCCACGCAGGTGCTGCCCGTGTCGGGGTCGCGCGAGGCGCTGTTCTCGCTCGCGCAGACGGTGATCGACGCGCGCCCGAGCGCGGACGGCAAGAAGGCGATCGTACTCTGTCCGAATCCTTTCTATCAAATTTACGAAGGCGCGGCACTCCTGGCCGGTGCCGAACCCTATTTCGCGAACAGCGACCCGGCGCGCAACTTCGCGTGCGACTACGCGGCGGTGCCCGACGAAGTCTGGGCGCGCACCCAGCTGCTGTACGTGTGCTCGCCGGGCAACCCGACGGGCGCCGTGCTGACGCTCGACGACTGGCGCGAGCTGTTCGCGCTGTCCGACCGCCACGGTTTCGTGATCGCGTCCGACGAATGCTATTCGGAAATCTATTTCGACGAAGCGGCGCCGCCGCTCGGCGGCCTCGAGGCCGCGCACCGCCTCGGCCGCGGCTTCGAGCGGCTCGTGATGCTGTCGAGCCTGTCGAAGCGCTCGAACGTGCCGGGCATGCGCTCGGGCTTCGTCGCCGGCGACGCCGCGCTGCTGAAGAAATTCCTGCTGTACCGCACGTACCACGGCGCCGCGCTGTCGCCGGTCTGGCAGCACGCGAGCATCGCCGCGTGGAACGACGAGGCGCACGTGCGCGAGAACCGCGCGCTGTACCTGCAGAAGTTCAGCACGGTCACGCCGATGCTGGCCGACGTGATCGACGTGAAGCTGCCTGACGCCGCGTTCTACCTGTGGGCCAACGTCGCACGCACCGGCCTGTCCGACACCGAGTTCGCCCGCCGCCTGTACGCCGACTATAATGTGACGGTTCTGCCCGGCTCGTACCTGGCGCGCGACGCGCACGGCACGAATCCGGGCCGCGATTTCATCCGGATCGCGCTCGTCGCGGGCACCCCCGAATGCGTCGAGGGCGCGCAACGCATCGTCGATTTCTGCCGGGCTCTCGCGCGGTAAGACGTCCATCCCGATCAATCCCATTCATCTCCTGCGAAAACGAACATGTCGCAACAACTTCAGCAAATCATCGATACCGCCTGGGAAAACCGCGCCGAGCTATCGCCGAAGGCCGCGCCCGCCGACGTCCGCGAAGCCGTCGCTCACGCGATCGAGCAGCTCGACCGCGGCGCACTGCGCGTCGCCGAGAAGATCGACGGCAACTGGACCGTGCACCAGTGGCTGAAGAAGGCCGTGCTGCTGTCGTTCCGCCTGGAGGACAACGCACCGATGCCGGCCGGCGGCTACTCGCAGTTCTACGACAAGGTGCCGTCGAAGTTCGCGAACTACACGGCCGACGATTTCGCCGCGGGCGGTTTCCGCGTCGTGCCGCCGGCCATCGCGCGCCGCGGCTCGTTCATCGCGAAGAACGTCGTGCTGATGCCGTCGTACACCAACATCGGCGCGTACGTCGACGAAGGCACGATGGTCGACACGTGGGCGACGGTCGGCTCGTGCGCGCAGATCGGCAAGAACGTGCACCTGTCGGGCGGCGTCGGCATCGGCGGCGTGCTCGAGCCGCTGCAGGCGAACCCCGTCATCATCGAAGACAACTGCTTCATCGGCGCGCGCTCGGAAGTCGTCGAAGGCGTGATCGTCGAGGAGAACTCGGTGATCTCGATGGGCGTGTACCTCGGCCAGAGCACCAAGATCTACGATCGCGAGACGGGCGAAGTCAGCTACGGCCGCATCCCGGCCGGCTCGGTCGTCGTCGCCGGCAACCTGCCGTCGAAGGATGGCTCGCACAGCCTGTACTGCGCGGTGATCGTGAAGAAGGTCGACGCGAAGACCCGCGCGAAGGTCGGCCTGAACGAGCTGCTGCGAGGCGACTGATGGCCAAGCCGCGCACCGTGGTCGTCTACGGCATTCCGAACTGCGACACCGTGAAGAAGGCCCGCGTGTGGCTCGACGATCACGGCATCGAATTCGAGTTCCACGACTTCAAGAAGCTCGGCGTCAGCACACCGCTGGTTGAAGACTGGCTGAAGGACGTGTCGCTCGACGCGCTAGTGAACAAGCGCGGCACGACGTGGCGCGGCCTGGACGACGCCATGAAGGCAGCCGCGGAAACGAAGTCCGGCGCGGTCGCGCTGATGATCCACAAGCCGTCGGTCATCAAGCGCCCCGTGCTCGTCGTCAACGGCCGCGTGAAATCGCTCGGCTTCGTGGCCGATCAGTACGCGGCGCTGTTTGCCGCCTAGGGCCGCCCGCGCGGCGCCCGCGGGTGTAGCCCGACGTCTCATCGCTGCCGGCCACCGCGCCGGCATTTTTTATCGAAAGTGGTCCGAACCATGTCCGCCACCCTAGCCCTTACCGAACAGCTGATCGCCCGCGCGTCCGTCACGCCCGACGACCAGCATTGCCAGCAGATCATGACCGAGCGCCTCGCCGCGCTCGGCTTCGAATGCGAGACCATCGCGTCGCACGGCGTGACCAACCTGTGGGCCGTCAAGCGCGGCACCGACGGCCGCGACGGCAAGCTGCTCGCATTCGCGGGCCACACCGACGTCGTGCCGACCGGCCCGCTCGAGCAGTGGACCTCGCCGCCGTTCATTCCCGCGCATCGCGACGGCAAGCTGTACGGCCGCGGCGCGGCCGACATGAAGACGTCGCTCGCGGCGTTCGTCGTCGCCTCCGAGGAATTCGTCGCGGCCCACCCCGGCCACCGCGGCGCGATTGCGTTCCTGATCACGAGCGACGAGGAAGGCCCGGCCACCGACGGCACCGTGAAGGTCGTCGAGCTGCTCGAAGCGCGCGGCGAACGCCTCGACTACTGCATCGTCGGCGAGCCGACGTCGACCGCCGAACTCGGCGACGTCGTGAAGAACGGCCGCCGCGGCTCGATGTCGGGCGAACTGATCGTCAAGGGCGTGCAGGGCCACATCGCGTACCCGCACCTCGCGAAGAACCCGATCCACCTGCTCGCGCCGGCGCTCGCCGAGCTCGCCGCCGAACAGTGGGACGAAGGCAACGAATACTTCCCGCCGACCACCTGGCAGGTGTCGAACCTGCATGCCGGCACCGGCGCGACCAACGTGATCCCCGGCCACGCGGACCTGATGTTCAACTTCCGCTTTTCGACGGCGAGCACCGTCGAGGGCCTGCAGGCACGCGTGCATGCGATCCTCGACAAGCACGGCCTCGAGTACACGCTGAAGTGGTCGGTGAGCGGCCTGCCGTTCCTCACGCCGCGCGGCGACCTGTCGAACGCGCTGGAGAACGCGATCCGCGCCGAGACCGGCCTCACGACCGAGCTGTCGACGACGGGCGGTACGTCCGACGGGCGCTTCATCGCGCGCATCTGCCCGCAGGTGATCGAGTTCGGTCCGCCGAACGGCAGCATCCACAAGATCGACGAGCACATCGACGTGCGCTTCGTCGACCCGCTGAAGAACGTGTACCGCCGCGTGCTCGAACAACTGATCGCCTGACGGAGCCTCGCATGACGACACCTTTTGCAACTGTTCGTGACCTGCTGCGCTACGCGGTCACGCGCTTCTCGAAGGCGAAGCTCGCGTTCGGCCACGGCTCGGACAACGCGTACGACGAAGCCGCCTACCTCGTGCTGCGCACGCTCGACCTGCCGCTCGACACCCTCGAGCCGTTCCTCGATGCCCGCCTGCTGCCCGACGAAATCGCGGCCGTGCTCGCGGTGATCGAACGACGCGCGACGGACCGCGTGCCGGCCGCGTACCTCACGCATGAAGCGTGGATGCACGGCCACCGCTTCTACGTCGACGAACGCGTGATCGTGCCGCGCTCGTTCATCGGCGAACTGCTCGACGACGGGCTGCAGCCGTATGTCGCCGATCCCGAGCAGGTCGGCGCGGTGCTCGAGCTGTGCACCGGCTCCGGCTGCCTCGCGATTCTCGCGGCCAGCGCGTTCCCGAATGCCGAGATCGACGCGGTCGACCTGTCCGAGAAGGCACTCGAAGTCGCCGAGATCAACGTGCGCGACTACGGCCTCGACGATCGCATCACGCTGCATCGCGGCGACCTCTACACGCCGCTGCCCGCGTTCCGCACCGACCCCGACACGCGCTACGACGTGATCCTGACGAATCCGCCGTACGTGAACGCAACGTCGATGGCGGCCCTTCCGCCCGAGTACCGGCACGAGCCGGAAATGGCGCTCGCGGGCGGCGAGGACGGGATGGACATCGTACGGCGCATCATCGGGCAAGCGCACAAGTGGCTGCACGACGACGGCGTGCTCGTCGTCGAGATCGGCAACGAGCGCGAGCACGTCGAAGCCGCGTTCGGCGGCCTCGAGCTCACGTGGCTGCCCACCAGCGCGGGCGACGACGCCGTGTTCCTGATCCAGGCGTCGGACCTGCCGCGCAAGGCCTGACGGCGCGCCGCGACCGAACCGTGCGGTACGGCACACCGCGGTCCCGCACGGTTGGGTAAGATGCGCGTAAGCGGCCGTCGCGCCGCACGACCTCAGGAGTCCGTCACGCGCCTATGACCCTCGACTGGCTACATCTCGGCACCCTGATCCTGGCCGTCCATGTGCTCGGGATCATCGCGGCGTGTCACGCGATCATGAACACGCGCACGTCGCAAGGCGCGATCGCATGGGCCGTGTCGCTCGCCGCAATGCCGTACCTGACGCTCATCCCCTACCTGTTCCTCGGCCGCAGCAAGTTCTCCGGCTACGTCGACGCGCGGCGCCACGAGATGGAGGCGTTGCGCACGCACACGCCGCGCGCGCCGTGGCTCGATGCGGATGCAACCGACGGGCCGGCCGCCGACGCGATCGGCCGGGCCGCCGTGCTCGCGCTCACGCGGCTCGGCGGCATGCCGTTCGTCGGCGGCAATGCGGTGCGCACGCTCGTGAACGGCGACGCGACCTTCTCGGCGATCCTGTCGGCGATCGACGCCGCGCGCGATTACGTGGTCGTCCAGTTCTTCATCGTGCGCGACGACGCGCTCGGTCAGATGCTGCGCGACGCGCTGCTCGCACGCGCGGCGGCCGGCGTGCGCTGCTACCTGCTGTACGACAGCATCGGCAGCTTCGACCTGCCGCACAGCTACGTCGACACGCTGCGCCGCGGCGGCGTCGAGGTCCATCCGTTCGCGACCCACCGCAAGTTCGTCAACCGCTTCCAGCTCAACTTCCGAAACCATCGCAAGATCGTCGTCGTCGACGGCAATCGCGCGTTCGTCGGCGGCCACAACGTCGGCGTCGAATATCTCGGCGCGAACCGGCGCCTGTCGCCGTGGCGCGACACCCATATCGAGATCCGCGGCCCGGTGGTGGCCAGCATTCAGCAGGTGTTCGCCGAGGACTGGCACTGGGCCACGCAGACGCTGCCGCCGCTCGCCGCGCCGCCGGCGGCGTTGCCCGACGACGCGATGCATTGCCTCGCCGTGCCGATGGGGCCGGCCGACAAACAGGAAACCGGCTCGCTGTTCTTCGTCGAGGCGATCAACGCCGCGCGCGAACGGGTCTGGATCACGACGCCGTATCTCGTGCCCGACGAAGCGGTGATCGCCGCGCTGAAGCTCGCGGTGATGCGCGGCGTCGACGTGCGCATCCTGATCCCGAGCCGGCGCGACCACTACGTCGTGTTCGAGGCGTCCAGGCTCTATGCCCGCGATCTCGTCGACGCGGGCGTCAAGGTGTTTCGCTTCCGGCCCGGCTTCCTGCACCAGAAGGTCGTGCTGATCGACCGCGTCGCCGCCGCGATCGGCAGCGCGAATCTCGACAACCGCTCGTTCCGCCTCAACTTCGAAATCATGGTGCTGACCGTCGATCGCGCGTTCGCCGACGAGGTCGAAGCCATGCTCGACGCCGATTTCGCGCAGGCCTACGAGGTCGATGCGAACGAGTATCGGCACTCGCCCGCGTGGCGGCGCATCGCGATGCACGTCGCGCGCCTGTTCGCGCCGATCCTGTAGGGGTCGCGCGAGCGCCGGCCGCTCGCAGCCCGCAGCCCGTATGCCCCCGTATGCCTGTATGGCGGCACACGCTTGCGCACCGACCGGCCCGGCGCCGCGGTCCCGGCCCGTTCGGTCCGGAACGCCCGCTCGCCGCTTCACGCGGTTACAGCAGCCGGTCGATATCCGCGGCGATTTCCTCGGGCTTCGTCGACGGCGCGTAGCGCTTGACGATCCGCCCGTCGCGGTCGACCAGGAATTTCGTGAAATTCCACTTGATCGCCTTGAGGCCGAGGATGCCGCGCGCCTCGTCGGTCAGGTAGCGGTACAGCGGATGTGCGTGATCGCCCTTCACGTCGATCTTCGCGAACATCGGGAACGTGACGCCGTAGTTGCGCTCGCAGAACGCGCCGATCTGCGTGGCGTCGCCCGGCTCCTGCTTGCCGAACTGGTTGCACGGAAAGCCGAGCACGAAGAAACCGCGCGCCGCGTACTGGTCGTACAGCTTCTGCAGGCCCGCATACTGGGGCGTGAAGCCGCACTCGCTCGCGGTATTGACGATCAGCAGCACCTTGCCGCGGTACGCATCGAGCGACGCCGGCTCACCGGCGAGCGTCTCTGCGCTGAACGAATACAGGGTGGACATCGGGCACTCCTTTTACGAAACCGGATCGACGTGGAGTCTAGGCGAAATCGCGCCGTTGCGGCACCTGCCGAACGGCCGATATCCGGAGCGACGCTCGCGCAGTCTAGAATAGCGGTTTTGGTCAGTCATTCCCGCCGTGATCCGTTTCAATCAGTTCAGCCTTGCGCGCGGCACCAAGCCGCTGTTCGAGTCGGCCTCGTTCGTGCTCAATCCCGGCGAGAAAGCCGGCCTGATCGGCGCGAACGGCGCCGGCAAATCGACGCTGTTCTCGGTCCTGCGCGGCGAGCTGCATTCCGACGGCGGCGATTTCGCGATGCCGCCGTCGTGGCGGATCGCCCACGTGTCGCAGGAAACGCCCGCCGTCGACCGCTCGGCGCTCGACTACACGCTCGACGGCGACACCGCGCTGCGCGAGATCGAAGCGCGCATCGCCGCCGCCTCGGCCGCGCATGACGGCGCGGCCGAAGCCGACGCGCACGCGGCCTTCGCCGACGCCGACGGCTACACCGCGCCGGCGCGCGCCGAAGCGCTGCTGCTCGGCCTCGGCTTCACGCTCGCGCAGACGCGCGAATCGGTCGCCAGCTTCTCCGGCGGCTGGCGCATGCGGCTGAACCTCGCGCAGGCGCTGATGTGCCGCTCCGACCTGCTGCTGCTCGACGAACCGACCAACCACCTCGACCTCGACGCGATCGTCTGGCTCGAAGACTGGCTGCACCGCTACGCCGGCACGCTGGTCGTGATCTCGCACGACCGCGAATTCCTCGACTCGATCTGCAACGTCACGCTGCATCTGGAAAATCGCCAGGTGAAGCGCTACGGCGGCAATTACTCGCAGTTCGAAGTGCTGCGTGCGCAGCAACTGGCGCTGCAGCAAAACGCGTACGAAAAGCAGCAGAAGACGATCGAGCACCTGCAGAGCTTCGTCGACCGCTTCAAGGCCAAGGCGACCAAGGCCAAGCAGGCGCAAAGCCGGATGAAGGCGCTCGAGAAGATGGAGCTGATCGCGCCCGCGCACATCGCATCGCCCTTCACCTTCGAGTTCCGCACGCCCGACGCCGCGCCGAACCCGATGATGGTGATGGAGGAGGTCCGCTGCGGCTACCATGCCGACGACGGCACGGACATCCCGATCGTCGAACGCGTGGCGCTGTCGATCCAGAACGGCCAGCGCATCGGTCTGCTCGGCGCGAACGGCCAGGGCAAGTCGACGCTGATCAAGACGCTGGCCGGCACGCTCGCGCCGCTGTCGGGCCACGTGCGCGACGGCAAGGGGCTGACGATCGGCTATTTCGCGCAGCACCAGCTCGAAACGCTGCGCGAGGATGATTCGCCGCTCGCGCATCTCGCGCGGCTCGCCCCCGATACGCGCGAGCAGGAACTGCGCGACTTCCTCGGCGGCTTCAATTTCTCCGGCGACATGGCGACGAGCCCGGTCGGCCCGTTCTCGGGCGGCGAGAAAGCGCGGCTCGCGCTCGCGCTGATCATCTGGCAGAAGCCGAACCTGCTGCTGCTCGACGAACCGACCAACCACCTCGACCTCGAAACGCGCCACGCGCTGACGATGGCGCTCGCGCAGTTCGAAGGCACGCTGATCCTCGTGTCGCACGACCGCCACCTGCTGCGCGCGACCACCGACCAGTTCATGCTCGTCGCAAAGCACCGGCTGCAGCCGTTCGACGGCGACCTCGACGATTACCGCGACTGGCTGCTGCAGCACGCGGCCGAGCAACGCGCGGCCGCGAAGGCCGACGGCGCGGCGGCAGCGGGCGCCGATCCGGGCGTCAACCGCAAGGATCAAAAGCGTCAGGCGGCCGAGGAGCGCCAGCGGCTGTCGCAGTTGAAGAAGCCGCTGCAGAACCGCATCACGAAGCTCGAAAGGGAAATGGAAACGCTGCACGCGGAGAAGGCGCGCCTCGACGCGTTCGTCGCCGATCCGGCGAGCTACGAGGCCGTGCGCAAGACGGAACTGACCGAGGCGATCCGCAAGCTGGGCGAGGTCAATACGCGACTCGAAACGGTCGAGGCCGACTGGCTCGCCGTGCAGGAAGAACTCGAGCAGATCGGCTGAACGCGGCTTCGGCGCCGTCGGCCGGCCGCTTCGTCGGCGAAGCGGCACATCTCCGCGGGCGTCGACGACCCACGAACCCGCCCCGGCCGCGCCGGGCCCGGAAACGACAAGGCCGGGCGCCCAGGCCCGGCCTCTTTGTCATCGTCGCGTTTGACGTCGTTGCGGCGACCGTCCGTCTGCCGCGCCGCCCGCTCAACGCCGCGGCAACGTATCGCGCGGCATCTGTTCGTCATCCCCCATCAGGTGACGCCGCCCTTCGGTCGGCCGGCGGATCGCCGCGGCCACCTCCGCTTCCGTCACGTCCTCGGACACCACCCGGCGCGCCAGGCGCCCTTCGTCGTCGATCCACTCGACGATCCGGCATCCGCCGCCCCACGGCTGAACGATCGGCTCCGACACGCGGCAGCCGCGCAGGTTGTAACTGCGTCCGCTCGGCGTTTCCCCATACTGTTCAAACATAGGTTCCCTTCGCATTGCGCGGTTCGACAATCCGACCAAGGATAGGGAAAAGCAATGTCCGGCGGGTTACAGAGGCCTACATATCCTTTACAACCAATTACGCGACAGATCGCGTCCGGCCGGCACGCGCGGGGGCCGGCCACGCACGGTCATTCGAGATCGCGCACGCGGTCGATCGCCTGCTCGATCCGCTCGACGGCCATCACGTTCAGTCCTTCGATCGGCTGTTTCGGCGCGTTCGCCTTCGGGATCAGCGCGGCGGTAAAGCCGAGCTTCGCGGCCTCGCGCAGCCGTTCCTGGCCGCGCGGGGACGGCCGGATCTCGCCCGCCAGCCCCACTTCGCCGAATACGATCAGGCCCTTCGGCAACGCCTTGTTGCGCATCGACGAATGGATCGCGAGCAGCACCGCGAGGTCGGCGGCCGGTTCGGTGATCTTCACGCCGCCCACCGCGTTCAGGAACACGTCCTGGTCGAAACACGCGATGCCCGCGTGCCGGTGCAGCACCGCGAGCAGCATCGCGAGACGGTTCTGCTCGAGGCCGACCGCGAGCCGGCGCGGGTTCGGCACGTGGGCCGTATCGACGAGCGCCTGGATTTCGACGAGCAGCGGGCGCGTGCCCTCCTGCGTGACGAGCACGCAGGAACCCGGCACGACCTGCTCGTGCTGCGACAGGAACAGCGCGGACGGGTTCGCGACGCCGCGCAGCCCGCGCTCGGTCATCGCGAACACGCCGAGTTCGTTGACCGCGCCGAAGCGGTTCTTGAACGCGCGCACGAGCCGGAACGACGAATGGGTATCGCCCTCGAAGTACAGCACCGTGTCGACGATATGCTCGAGCACGCGCGGGCCGGCGAGGTTGCCCTCCTTCGTCACGTGCCCGACCATGATGATCGCGGTGCCGGACTGCTTCGCGATGCGCGTGAGCTGCGCCGCGCATTCGCGCACCTGGGCCACCGAACCGGGCGCCGACGTCAGCGCTTCGGAATAGACGGTCTGGATCGAGTCGATGACGGCGACGTCCGGCCGTTCCGCGTCGATCGCGGCCTGGATCTTCTCGAGCTGGATCTCGGCGAGCAGCTTCAGTTCGGCCGCCGGCGCGCCGCCGTCGAGCAGCGCGAGCCGTTGCGCGCGCAACGCGATCTGCGCGGCCGATTCCTCGCCGCTGATATAGAGTGCGCGCCGCTCGCTCGCGATGTCCGCGAGCGACTGCAGCAACAGCGTCGACTTGCCGATACCCGGATCGCCGCCGATCAGCACGACGCCGCCCGGGACCAGCCCGCCGCCCAGCACGCGATCGAATTCGCCGATGCCGGTGGAGAAGCGCGGCACGTCGGCCGCCTCGATGTCGACGAGGCGCTGTACGGGCGCGCGCTTCGCGAGCGACTGGAAGCGATGGGCGGCCGGCGACTCGGCGACCGATTCGACGAGGGTGTTCCACGCCTGGCACGCCGGGCACTGCCCCTGCCACTTCGGGGTTTGTCCGCCGCACTCGCTGCAGACGTAGACGGTTTTCTGTTTGGCCACGCGTGCTGCCCTTATTCCGCGCGCACCGGTACGCGGCCGGCAACCGCGCACATCAGTTCATAGCCGATGGTCCCGCAATGGCGCGCGACGTCGTCGATCGGCAGCGTGTTGCCCCACAGCTCGACCCGCGCGCCGACGCCGGCCTGCGGGCACGGCGTCAGGTCGACGGTAATCATGTCCATCGATACGCGGCCGACGATCCGCGTGCGGATGCCGTCGACGATCACCGGCGTGCCTTCGGGCGCGACGCGCGGATAGCCGTCCGCGTAGCCGCACGCGACGACGCCGATGCGCATCTGCGCTTGCGCGGAGAACGTCGAGCCGTAGCCGATCGCCTGCCCCTTCGCGATCGTCTGCACCGCGATCAGCTCGGACGCGAGCGTCATCGCGGGCTTCAGCCCCGTGTCGGCGATGTCGGCCGACAGCCCCGACGGCGATGCGCCGTACAGCACGATCCCCGGCCGCACCCAGTCGAAGTGCGTATCGGGATGCCACAGCACCGCCGCCGAATTCGCGAGGCTGCGCGCACCGGCGATGTTTGCCGCGCCGCGCTCGAAGGTCGCGAACTGCTCGGCGACGCCGCGCTCGTTGTCGGCGTCCGAAAAATGGGTCATCAACGTGATCTGGCCGATGCCGGGGCACGCGCGGGCGCGCTCCCACGCGGCGCGGTATTTCTCCGGCACGTAGCCGAGCCGGTTCATCCCGCTGTTCATCTTGAGCTGCACGTTGACGGGCTTCGACAGCCGCGCCGTCTCCAGCATCCGCATCTGCTCGTCGTTATGGACGGTGGTCGTCAGGCTGTAGCGGTCGATCACGTCGATGTCGGTCGAGCGGAAGAACCCTTCGAGCAGCAGGATCGGGCCGGCCCAGCCGAGCTCGCGCAGTTTCACGGCCTCGTCGAGATCGAGCAGGCCGAAGCCGTCGGTGCCGCGCAGGCCGGGAAACACGCGCGCGAGACCGTGGCCGTATGCGTTGGCCTTGACGACCGCCCAGACCTTGGACGGGCCGGCAAATCGGCGGACGACGGAGAGATTGTTCGCGAGAGCGGCGGTATGGATGGTGGCGGAGATCGGGCGCGGCATGGGAAATTTACGTAAAGACGCTTGCGAATCAGCAGCTTACCGCGCCTTTTGAGCACCGAAGCCGACAATTTGCGGAACGATCGGGGAATCTTGCTAGTCCGAACTGCCGTATTTTCGTGTTATAAAGCCGTGCGCACAACCCATTTCGAACGGAATAAGCCGATCGCATACCAGGCGGCCTACGCGGCCCTGCCGCAGCGACGAAAGCATCGCATCAGATGAAAAAAGGTTTTTACACCATCATGGCCGCGCAGTTTTTCTCGTCGTTGGCCGACAATGCGCTTCTCATCGCCGCCATCGCCCTGCTGAAAGACCTCCACGCCCCCAACTGGATGACACCGCTGCTCAAGCTGTTCTTCGTGTTGTCCTATGTGGTGCTGGCGGCGTATGTCGGGGCGTTCGCCGACTCGCGCCCGAAGGGCCGCGTGATGTTCATCACCAACTCGATCAAGGTGGTCGGCTGCCTGATCATGCTGTTCGGCGCCCACCCGCTGATCGCGTACGGGATCGTCGGATTCGGCGCCGCGGCCTACTCGCCCGCGAAATACGGCATTCTGACCGAGCTGCTGCCGGCCGACCGGCTCGTCGCCGCGAACGGCTGGATCGAAGGCACGACCGTCAGTTCGATCATCCTCGGCACCGTGCTCGGCGGCGCGCTGATCAGCCCGCACATCGCGTCGCACGTGATCGCGCACACGCCGGCCTGGATCGCCACGCCTGCCGAAGCGGCGATGGTGATCATCATGGCGATCTACGTGATCGCCGCGATGTTCAACCTGCGGATCCCCGATACCGGCGCGCGCTACCCGAAGCAGGAGCGCGGCCCGGTCAAGCTCCTCACCGACTTCGCCGACTGCTTCATGGTGCTCTGGCGCGACAAGCTCGGCCAGATCTCGCTCGCGGTCACGACGCTGTTCTGGGGCGCGGGCGCGACGCTGCAGTTCATCGTGCTGAAGTGGGCCGAAGTCTCGCTCAACATGTCGCTGTCCGAAGGCGCGATCCTTCAGGCGGTAGTCGCGGTCGGCGTCGCGGGCGGCGCGATCGCCGCCGCCGCACGGATCCCGCTGAAGAAGTCGCTCACCGTGCTGCCCGTCGGCATCATCATGGGCATCGCGGTCATGCTGATGGCGTTCTACACGCGCGACCTGTTCCCGTCGCACTGGGCCGTGCACTTCGGCCACCTGCGCCTGCCGGTGTACCTGATCGTCGCGTATATCTTCCTGATCTGCGTCGGCGCGCTGTCCGGCTATTTCGTGGTTCCGATGAACGCGCTGCTGCAGCATCGCGGCCACGTGCTGCTGTCGGCCGGCCATTCGATCGCGGTGCAGAACTTCAACGAGAACCTGTCGGTGCTCGTGATGCTGTGCCTGTACGCGGTGCTGGTCTGGCTCGACGTGCCGGTCGGCGTCGTGATCGTGCTGTTCGGCACGTTCGTCTGCCTGACGATGTGGCTCGTGATGCGCCGCCACCAGGCGAACCAGCGTCAGTTCGACTCGGTCGCACTGATCGGCGAAGCGCGGCACTGACGCTACACTTCGCCTTGGTTCCGTTTCCGTCCGCCGGCGCCGGTCTTCCAACCGGCGCCTTGCCATCATGACGCACCCGATACCCAACGTCCTGACGATCGCCGGCTCCGACTCGGGTGGCGGCGCGGGCATCCAGGCCGACCTCAAGACCTTCTCCGCGCTCGGCGCATACGGCGCGAGCGTGATCACCGCGCTGACCGCGCAGAACACGCGCGGCGTGACCGGCGTGCACGCGCCGGACGCCGCGTTCGTGACCGCGCAGCTCGACGCGGTGTTCGACGACATCCGCATCGACGCGGTCAAGATCGGCATGCTCGCGAACGCGGCGATCGTGCATGCGGTGGCCGACGCGCTGCGGCGTTACGCGCCGCGCTTCGTCGTGCTCGACACGGTGATGATTTCGAAGAGCTCGCACGCGCTGCTCGCGCCCGACGCGGTCGACGCATTGCGCGACGCGCTGCTGCCGCTCGCGACCGTCGTCACGCCGAACCTGCCCGAAGCAGCGGCCCTGCTTGGCGACACGCCCGCGACGACCGAAGACGACATGGTCCGGCAAGGCCACGCGCTGCTGAAGACCGGTGCGCGCGCCGTGCTGATGAAGGGCGGCCACCTGCCCGACGCGGCGGCGAGCCCCGACTGGCTCGTCGATGCGACGCATGCGGTGCGGTTCGACGGAACGCGCGTGCCGGTCAGCAACACGCACGGCACGGGCTGCACGCTGTCGTCGGCGATCGCCGCGCTGCTGCCGCAGCAGCCCGATCTCGAGCACGCGGTGCGCGAAGCGAAGGCCTACCTGACCGGCGCGATCGCCGCGAGCGGCCAGCTCGACGTCGGCCAGGGCGTCGGCCCCGTCCATCACTTCCATCGCTGGTGGTAAGGGCCGGCTGACGCGGTTTCAGTCGCCCTGCGCGGCAAACGCCCGCGCACGCGCGGGCCAGTCGTCCGGCACGATGAAGCCGCGCGCCGTCTCCCGCCATGCGCCGTTGCCGTCCTGTCGATGCACGCCGATCAGCGCGGGCGCCTGGCGCGCCGTCAATACGGACGGCAACTCAAGCGAATGCGCGAGTGGTTCGGGCGCGGCGTCGGCCGCCACCCGCCGTGGCGCGAGCCATGCCAACCGCGGCAGCACGTTCCACGCCGAGCCGTCGGGTTGCGCGGCCGCCCAGGCCGGCCACTGCGCATGCGTGAGCCAGAACCCGCACGGATGATCGGCCGCGATTTCCGCGGCGACCGGCGGCAGCGGCACGCCGTGCGGATAGAACAGCCAGCCCTTGATGAACATCTGCGCATCGGACGGCGCCCCGTAGCCGAGCAGCGCGAACCCGAGGCGATCGCTCAGCCGCAGCTGATGCTCGAGCAGCCGGCTGCGCTTGCGATCGAGGCGGTCGACGAGATTCGGCCCGACGAAATCCGCGAGCGATGCGTCGCCGTCCACCGGCGCGCATAGATAGCACTTCACCGCGAGTTCCCAGTGCAGGCGCTGCCCGCCCGGCGCATCGACGAGGAAATCGACCTCGCCGAGCGTCTTGCCGTTGCTGCGCAGCGGCAGGTTGGCGGCGACGAGCCGCAGCGACGGCCCGTGTGTGAGGAAGTATTCGAGCAGGCATTCCGCATAGCGGCCGAGTCGCACGGGCCGCAGCCCGTCGAGCGCACGGTGCAGCGGCTCGGGCGCGGCATCGAGCGCGACGAGCCACGCTTCGACGGCCACCCGTTCGACCGCATCCGACCACGGATGCGCGAGCGGCGCGCCGGGCGCCGCGGTGAGCAGGCTCGGGCTCGCGAGGAGCCAGCCCAGATCGCGAACCGCGGCATCGTGCAGCGTATCGACGAACACGAACGCCGCGCCGCGCGTCATTGTCCGGCCGGCCCGTTGGCGTCGGCGCCCTCCGCCCGCTGGAACGTGTCGCGCGCCAGGCACAGGTCGGCCCACGCCTTCGACTTGTCCTGCAGGCTGCGCAGCAGGTATGCAGGGTGGTAGGTGACGATCACCGGCACGCCTTCGTACGTATGCACGCGGCCGCGCAGCGATGCGATGCTCGCCTCCGTCTTCAGCAGCGTCTGCGCGGCGAAGCGGCCGAGCGCGACGATCAGCTTCGGCTTCACGAGCGCGACCTGGCGCTGCAGGTACGGCTCGCAGCGCGCGACCTCGTCGGGCTCCGGATTGCGGTTGCCGGGCGGGCGGCACTTGATCACGTTCGCGATGTAGACGTTGTCGCCGCGCTTGAGCGCGAGCGACTGCAGCATGTTGTCCAGCAGCTTGCCGGCCTGGCCGACGAACGGCTCGCCCTGCTTGTCCTCGTTCTCGCCCGGCGCTTCGCCGATCAGCATCCAGTCCGCCTCTCGATCGCCGACACCGAACACGGTATTGGTACGCTTCTCGCACAGACGGCAACTCGTGCAGCCGGCGACGCGCGCGGCGAGCGCATCCCAGTCGAGCATCGCCACCGGCGTTGCGGCAGGACGCGATTCGGCCGGCGGCAGCGGATCGCCGGGCGGCGCGGCGTCGAACCACGCGAAATCGTCTTCGGTGAGCGGCGGCATGTCGTCCGCGGCGGCGGCCGGCGCGGGCTTGCCGGACGCACGGTCGTCGTCGATCGCGGCACGCGGCGCCGTGCCCGCGTCACCGGCCGGCGACGTATCGCGCGCGGCTCCGCCAGCCGGCGGCGTATCGTCGCGTGCGAACGCACGCGTCGCAGGCGGCTGCGTGTCGCGCGGCGGCTCTGCCGCCGCCCGCGGCGTTGCCGCGACGGTTGCGGCCGCAACGGCGGACACATCGTCCGCCGCGCCGGATGCCGCCGCCGGCGCTTCGCCCGCTTCACCGCGTTCCACAGGCTGCCCGCGCCGCACCCAGATCTGCGCGAGCCCCATTTCCTCGAGCGCTGCTTCAGCCCACGCCATGCGCGTCCCCTTCGTCCTTGTTCAGCGTCAGACGCATCACGATCGCGTCCTCCCGGCTGTGATGCCGCGCCGGATAGTAGTTCTTGCGCCGGCCGATCGTCACGAAGCCGAAGCGCTCGTACAGATGGATCGCGCGCGGATTGGACGGCCGCACCTCGAGCAGCATGCCGTCGAGCCGCTCCGCGCGCGAGATGCGCACGGCTTCGCGCAGCAGCGCGAGGCCCGCGCCCGACTGCTGGGCGGCCGGGGTGACGCACAGGTTCAGCAGGTGCATCTCGTCGATCACCGGCATCAGCACGCAATAGCCGACGAGCGCGCCCGTCACGTGCCGCAGGCACACGCCGAAGTAGCCGTTGCGCAACGAATCCTCGAAGTTGCCGCGGCTCCACGGGAATTCGTACGCGACCTGCTCGATCGCGACGACCTCGTCGAGATCGGTGTCGGTCATCGGCGACAAATAGCGGTCGCTCAACAATACGCCCGTCATCCTTTCGCCCCGCCCGTCTGCGCGGCGCGCGCCGCGATGCGCTCGGCGGTGGTCTGCGCGACCTTGTCGCGCACGTATTCGGGTGCGGCCTGGTCGGCCGGCACCGTACGGCCGGCGCGGAACGCCCGCAGTGCGGCATGCGCGACCGCCAGCGCATGCGGCAGCGCGTCGCCGTCGATCACGGCCGCGGCGGCCGCGGCCGGCAGCTGCGCGCCGAACGCGGCCGCTGCGTTGCCCGCGAGCGTGAACGGCGCATCGGGCACGCCGACGGCGCCCGGCGCATCGAGCGACGCCGGATGCAGCGTGCGCCAGTCGCCCGCCTGCTCGTCCCACGCGAAGTCGGCCCAGTACGCCTCGTCCATCCGCGCGTCGAGCGCGGCCAGCACGCGCGTCGTGCCGGGCGCGCGCAGCCGCGCGTGCTCGGCGCACGCGAGCAGCGTGCTGACCGGCACGACCGGCAGCCCGCGCCCGAACGCGAGACCCTGGGTAATGCCGGTTGCGGTACGCAGCCCGGTGAACGAGCCGGGGCCCGCGCCGAACGCGATCGCATCGCAGTCGGCGAACGTGAGGCCCGACTCGGCGAAGAGTTCCTGGATGGCCGGCAGCACGCGCGTGCTCGACACGGCGCCCGTCAGCTCGTGGCGGACCCAGGTTTGCGGGGTGGAAACGGCGTCATCGGCCTGAGCCGAGCGCAGCAGCGCGACCGAGCAGTATTCGGTCGACGTATCGATGGCGAGGAGCACTGTTTGCGTCATGGCCGACATTGTAATGCGGCGCCCCGTTCCCACGGGCGATCGGACCCGATCGCGATGCGCACGCCGCGCGGCCGGCGGTTTGGAAGGATCGCTCGACCCCGCGCGGCGCGGCGCTTGTTAAGATCGCCCGACTTGAAACCCTTACGGAGACACACGATGAGCGAACTCACCGCCCAATTCGACCAGGCCCAGGTCGACGTCAAGCAACTGACCGAGCGCCCGGGCAACCTGACGCTGCTGCGCCTGTACGCGCTCTTCAAGCAAGCGACCGACGGCGACGCGCACGGCGACAAGCCGGGCTTCACCGACATCGTCGGCAAGTACAAGTACGACGCATGGGAAGCGCTGAAAGGCACGACCCAGGACGCCGCGAAGCAGCAATACATCGAGCTCGTCGAATCGCTGAAGAACGGCACGGCGTCCTGACCTGGCCCGCCCGCCGCAATAGGCAATCAAATCAGTGGCGCAGCGCAGCAAATTTCTTTATAATGCTGCCTGCGTCACCCCCGCGCTCGGCTCGCAAGCCGTTCCGGCCCGACGCCTCGTAGCGTTAAGCTCCAATCCGGTTTAGAACCTGTCCCCTCCTGCTTCGACCCTCGCGGTCGTCACTTATCAGGCTGGCGGCCCCGCTCCAGAAGCGCGCCGCACCCAAAACAGCTTCTAATGCCTCATCCGCCGACGGTTCGGCGGATTGCACCCGTTTCCCGATTTGCTCGCTGAATCCGACGACTTGGGTATGCGCGATTGGCGCCGACGTTTCACCCACTGTGTTTCAAGGATTGTTATGACTTCGAGCATCAACTCCAGCCCGCTCAACGCGATCGCCGACCAGGCGCTCGGTCTCGAGAACGCCGCCGCACCGGCCGCGGTCGAACCGGCGTCGGACGAACCGACTTTCGCGTCGCTCGGGTTGTCGCCGGAGATCGTCTCCGCGCTGGAGGCCGCCGGCTACGCCAAGCCGACCCCGGTCCAGCAGCGCGCGATTCCGGCCGGCATCGCCGGTCGGGACCTGCTGGTGTCGAGCCCGACCGGTTCGGGCAAGACGGCCGCATTCATGCTGCCCGCGATCGAACGTTTCGCGCAGCTCCAGAAGGCGCAGGCGCAGCAACCGCGCGCGCCGCGCGACCCGAACCAGGGCGACCGCCGTGCGCGCCGCCCGCAGCCCGTCGCCCGCCCGGGCCTGCTCGTGCTGACGCCGACCCGTGAACTCGCGATGCAGGTCACCACGGCCGCGTCGACCTACGGCAAGCACCTGAAGCGCCTGCGCACGGTCAGCATCCTCGGCGGCGTCGCCTACGGCCAGCAGCTGATGCTGCTCGCGAAGAACCCCGAGATCCTGGTCGCCACGCCGGGCCGTCTGCTCGATCACCTCGAGCGCGGCCGCATCGACCTGTCCGAACTGAAGATGCTCGTGCTCGACGAAGCCGACCGCATGCTCGACATGGGCTTCATCGACGACATCGAGACGATCGTCGCCGCGACGCCCGAGTCGCGCCAGACGATGCTGTTCTCGGCCACGCTCGACGGCAAGATCGGTTCGCTGACGAGCCGCCTGCTGAAGGATCCGGAGCGCATCGAAATCCAGCAGCGTCTCGAATCGCGCGCGAACATTGCACAGACCGTGCATTACGTCGACGACCGCGACCACAAGGATCGCCTGCTCGATCACCTGCTGCGCGACGACGCGCTCGACCAGGCGATCATCTTCACGGCGACCAAGATCGACGCCGACCAGCTCGCCGGCCGTCTCGCCGACGCAGGCTTCGAATCGGCCGCGCTGCACGGCGACCTGCCGCAGGGCGCGCGCAACCGCACGATCCGTGCGCTGCGCGAGCGCCGCGTGCGCGTGCTGGTCGCGACCGACGTCGCGGCCCGCGGCATCGACATCCCGGGCATCACGCACGTGTTCAACTACGACCTGCCGAAGTTCGCGGAAGACTACGTGCACCGTATCGGCCGTACGGGCCGTGCCGGCCGTTCGGGCACCGCGGTGAGCCTCGTGCACCACGCCGAACAGGGTGCGCTCAAGCGCATCGAGCGCTTCGTGCGCTCGCCGCTGCCGGTCAACGTGATCGAAGGCTTCGAGCCGCGCAAGGCGCCCCCGCGCAACGATCGCGGCACCGGCGGCCGCGGCCGTCCGGGCGGCGGTAACGGCGGTCGTCGTTTCGGCGGCAAGCCGGGCGGCGGCCATGGCGGCAACGGCCGCAGCTACGGCGGCGGCAATGGCGGCGGCTGGAGCGGCAAGCCGAGCGGCAGCCGTGACGGCGGCCCGCGTCGCGACGGCCAGCGCAGCGGCGGCCCGCGTCGCAGCAATTCGGCGTCGTAAGCACGCCCCGGCGGCCCCCCCGGCCGCCCGCCCATCCAGCAGACCGGCGCACCCGCGCCGGTTTTTTTTCGTCTCGCGCCACATTTCACGATGCGGAAAAATTTTTTGCGTCGTAAAAAATCATGCTGCGCGGCACAACCCTCCGATTGCGAGATAGGAAAAATCGTTTCTCATTGCGGAATGAAAATCACAAGATACTGATTTATAAAGATAAAAAACTTGCAAACTTCCTGAGACAGCCCCTATTTCACGTCGCTCGGTTTGCCTAGACTCTTATACAAGACTTCGCGAAACGGCACGCACCCCGCCCCGCTTCGAGAACAGCATCAGCACCGTCCGATTCGACCGATCTGGCAACACACCGCATCAAGGAGCTCATCATGTCGCGACAGCAACAGGCACAGGAACTGCAAAAGCAATGGGAAACCGATCCGCGCTGGCAGGGCATCAAGCGCAGCTACACGGCTGAGGATGTGGTGCGCCTGCGCGGCTCGATCGCCGTCGAGCACACGCTGGCCAAGCGCGGCGCGGAAAAGCTGTGGCGCCTCATCAACGAAGAGCCGTTCGTCAACGCGCTCGGCGCGCTGACCGGCAACCAGGCGATGCAGCAGGTGAAGGCCGGCCTGAAGGCGATCTACCTGTCCGGCTGGCAAGTGGCCGGCGACGCGAACGTCGCGGGCGAAATGTACCCGGACCAGTCGCTGTACCCGGCGAACTCGGTGCCGCTCGTCGTCAAGCGCATCAACAACACGCTGACGCGCGCCGACCAGATCCAGTGGTCGGAAGGCAAGAACCCGGGCGACGACGGCTACGTCGATTTCTTCGCGCCGATCGTCGCGGATGCGGAAGCCGGCTTCGGCGGCGTGCTGAACGCGTTCGAACTGATGAAGGCGATGATCGAGGCAGGCGCGTCGGGCGTCCACTTCGAGGACCAGCTCGCGTCGGTGAAGAAGTGCGGCCACATGGGCGGCAAGGTGCTCGTGCCGACGCGCGAAGCGGTCGCGAAGCTGTCGGCGGCGCGTCTCGCGGCCGACGTGATGGGCACGCCCACCGTGCTGGTCGCGCGGACCGACGCGGAAGCCGCGGACCTGATCACGTCCGACATCGACGACAACGACAAGCCGTTCCTGACGGGCGAGCGCACGGTCGAAGGGTTCTTCCGCACGAAGCCGGGCATCGAGCAGGCGATCTCGCGCGGCCTCGCGTATGCGCCGCACGCCGATCTCGTCTGGTGCGAAACGGGCAAGCCGGATCTCGAGTACGCGAAGAAGTTCGCTGAAGCGATCCACAAGCAGTTCCCGGGCAAGATGCTGTCGTATAACTGCTCGCCGTCGTTCAACTGGAAGAAGAACCTCGACGACGCGACGATCGCGAAGTTCCAGAAGGAACTCGGCGCGATGGGCTACAAGTTCCAGTTCATCACGCTGGCCGGCTTCCATGCGCTGAACTACTCGATGTTCAATCTCGCGCACGGCTATGCCCGCACGCAGATGAGCGCGTTCGTCGAACTGCAGCAGGCCGAGTTCGCGGCAGCCGACAAGGGCTTCACGGCCGTCAAGCACCAGCGCGAGGTCGGCACCGGCTACTTCGACGCGGTGACGCAGACGGTCGAGCGCGAAGCCTCGACGACCGCGCTGCACGGCTCGACCGAAGACGAACAGTTCTTCGACGGCAAGAAGGTCGCGTAACGCGCGATGGCGCCACGCCGATGCCCGCCCGTCACGCGACGGCGCGGCATCGGCCGCACGGAACAGCACACGGAACAACAATCAGGGAGGAGACGGCAGGCGCGCGGTGACCCGCGCGACCCGCCGCGCGGCTGCGGCCGCCAGCAACGACGCGCGCCGGCTTCGTCCGGCGCGCCCTTTTTCAGCGGCGCTGCCGTGCCGCCGCCCGCGCGGCCACATACGGCCACACACGGCACCGCGTCTACCGATAGACAATCACCGGAATTTTCGTATGGGTCAGCACGCGCTGCGTTTCGCTGCCGATCAGCAGGCTGCCGAGCCCGCGGCGCCCGTGGGACGCCATGAAGATCACGTCGCAGCCGCCGCGTTCGGCCGCCTCGATGATGCCGAGGTACGGCGACGGATGCACGCTCGTCCAGCTGTCGCAGACGACGCCGGCCGCCTTGGCGGCCGCCTGCACGTCGTCCAGGTGCGCGCGTGCCTCGCGCTCGCTGCGCGCCCGGAAATCGGCGGGCGGCTCGATGATCACTTCGGAAAACGGCGAGTACGGATACTGCGGCAGGCACGCGTAGGCCGTGACCTGCGCACCGACCGCGCGCGCCAGGTCGATCGCGCCGTCGATCGCCTTCTGCGACAGTTCGGAACCGTCGGTTGGAACGAGGATGTGCCGGAACATCGCGCCCTCCTGCGTCAGACGCACCGCGCGCGCCGCGAACCCATGCGGGCCGGCCCCGGCGCATCGCGCATGCCAGTTTCGATTGTAGTGCGCGAAACCGGGCGACCGGCGCCGGCAGCGGGTTCGCCCTCATATCGGAAACGCGCGGGCGGGCGCGCCCTGCTCGCGCCCCTACTCGCCCCAATACCCGGGCCGTTCGTATGTATGTTTCAGGTAGTCGAGAAACAGGCGCACGCGCAGCGGCAGGTGGCGTCGCTGCGGAAACACCGCGTGGATGCCGATCGGCGGCGCCGCGAACGCGTCGAGCACGCTGACGAGGCGGCCGGCCGCGATGTCGTCGCCGACCTCCCACCACGATCGCCATGCCAGGCCGTAGCCGGCGAGGCACCACTCGTGCAGCACCGCGCCGTCCGAGCATTCCATCGTGCCGTTCACGCGGATCGACACGACCTTGTCGTCCTCCTGGAACGCCCAGCCGCGCTGCTGGTTCGCGTTCGCGGCAAGCGCGAGGCAGTTGTGGCGCGCGAGCTCCGCGAGCGTGGCCGGCGTGCCGCGCCGCGCGAGATACGCGGGGGACGCGACGCACACGCGCCGGTTCTCGCCGAGCTTCAGCGACACCAGCGACGAATCGGGCAACTCGCCAAGCCGCACCGCGCAATCGAACCCCTCGTTGACGAGGTCGACCATCCGGTCGGACAGGTCGAGCGTGACCGACACGTCCGGATGCGCGCCGCTGAACTCGGGCACGAGCGGCGCGACGTGGCGCCGCCCGAAGCCGGCTGGCGCGGAAATGCGCAGGTGGCCGCTCGCCTTCACGCCGCCGGCGGACACGCTTGCCTCCGCGTTCTGCATGTCGTTGATGATCCGCTGGCAATCCTCGAGGAAGGCCGAACCCTCGAAAGTCAGCGTGAGCTTGCGCGTCGTGCGCACCAGCAGCTTGACGCCGAGCCGCTCCTCGAGCGCGTCGAGGCGGCGGCCGATGATCGCCGGCGCGACGCCTTCCGCGTGCGCGGCCGCCGACAGGCTGCCCTTCGCCGCGACCGCGGCGAACGTTTCGATCTGTTTGAACCGGTCCATGACTCGCAAGGGCGGCGCGCCCGCCCTTCAAATAGCTTAAGCGGCCTAGATTAGGTATATGAAAGTAAAAGATCAAGTGATGATTAGCGTCTTTTTTAGCATCTGCTATCACGAATAGAATCGACCCGACCTCTGAAACTGGAGCGCAAGGCTATGTCGGCCACAACGACACTCTCCTCTCCCGACGCAATCCTCTTCGACGCATTCGGCACGTTGTTCGACGTGCATGCGGTCGTGGCCGCGGCAGAGCAGATGTTTCCCGGTCACGGGGACCGGTTGTCGCAGCTGTGGCGACGCAAGCAAATCGAATACTCGCAGTTGCGCACGCTCGCCGATCCGTCCGGCGCCCGCTATCGCCCGTTCCGCGACATCACGCTCGACGCGCTGCGGTTCGCCGCGCGCGTGCTCGGCCTCGCACTGAACAGCGCGGCCGAGAAGCGGCTGATGGACGAATACGCGTGCCTGTCCACCTATCCCGACACGGTGCCCGCGCTGCGCAAGCTGCGCGCGCTCGACCCGCGCCCGCCCCTCGCGATCCTGTCGAACGGCAATCCCGAGATGCTCGACATCGCGATCAAGAGCGCCGGCATGACCGGCCTGTTCGATCGCGTGCTGTCGGTCGACGCGGTGCGCGCGTACAAGCCGAGCCCGGTCGCATACGCACTCGGCACCGCCGCGTTCGGCGCGCACCCGCGCGACATCGTGTTCGTGTCGTCGAACGCCTGGGACATCGCAGGGGCCGCCTGGTTCGGCTACACGACGTTCTGGCTCAACCGCACGGGCGCGCCCGCCGAGGAACTCGGCGTGACGCCCGACGGCACCGGCAGCGGCATGGCCGACCTGCTCGCATTCCTCGCCACCCCGGCTCCGTCCGGCAGACCCGCGAACCGCGCGCGCCCCGGCCCGGGCGCATGACGTTCGCGGCGCTGCCGCCTTCCCCCTTCACCGAAACCGCAACTGACCGACCAAGGAGATGAGACTCATGAGCACCCCGA
Source organism: Burkholderia sp. BCC1977 (assembly GCF_905339595.1). Classification (NCBI taxonomy): domain Bacteria; kingdom Pseudomonadati; phylum Pseudomonadota; class Betaproteobacteria; order Burkholderiales; family Burkholderiaceae; genus Burkholderia; species Burkholderia sp. BCC1977. The sequence goes on along the minus strand of NZ_CAJPGQ010000007.1, from coordinate 3,943 downwards.
TCACGCTGCCGCAAGGCATGGCGATCACCGGCGACATCAAGCCGGGTTACGAAGCGATCCTGACGCCTGAAGCGCTCGCACTCGTCGCGGCGCTGCATCGCACCTTCGAGCCGCGCCGCCAGGCGCTGCTGCAGGCCCGTGTCGAGCGCACCCGGCGCCTCGACGCCGGCGAACGCCCCGATTTCCTGGCCGACACGAAGGCGATCCGCGAAGGCGACTGGACGGTCGCGCCGCTGCCGGCCGACCTGCAATGCCGCCGTGTCGAGATCACGGGCCCCGTCGAGCGCAAGATGATCATCAACGCGCTGAACTCGGGCGCCGATTCGTACATGACGGACTTCGAGGATTCGAACGCGCCGAGCTGGACGAACCAGATCGACGGCCAGATCAACCTGAAGGATGCGGTGCGCCGCACGATCTCGCTCGAACAGAACGGCAAGTCGTACCAGCTGAACGACAAGGTCGCGACGCTGATCGTGCGTCCGCGCGGCTGGCACCTCGACGAGAAGCATGTGACGGTCGACGGCCAGCGCGTGTCCGGCGGCATCTTCGATTTCGCGCTGTTCCTGTTCCACAACGCGAAGGAACTGATCGCGCGCGGCTCGGGCCCGTACTTCTACCTGCCGAAGATGGAAAGCCATCTCGAGGCGCGCCTGTGGAACGACATCTTCGTCGCGGCACAGGAGGCCGTCGGCGTGCCGCGCGGCACGATCCGCGCGACGGTGCTGATCGAGACGATCCTCGCCGCGTTCGAGATGGACGAGATCCTGTACGAACTGCGCGAACACAGCTCGGGCCTGAACGCCGGCCGCTGGGACTACATCTTCTCGGCGATCAAGAAGTTCAAGAACGACCGCGACTTCTGCCTGGCCGATCGCTCGAAGATCACGATGACGGTGCCGTTCATGCGCGCCTACGCGCTGCTGCTGCTGAAGACCTGTCACAAGCGCAACGCGCCGGCGATCGGCGGGATGAGCGCGCTGATCCCGATCAAGAACGATCCGGAAGCGAACGACAAGGCGATGGGCGGCGTGCGCTCGGACAAGCAGCGCGACGCGACCGACGGTTACGACGGCGGCTGGGTCGCGCACCCGGGCCTCGTGCCGATCGCGATGGAGGAATTCGTCAAGGTGCTCGGCGACAAGCCGAACCAGATCGCGAAGCAGCGCGACGACGTGCAGATCGAAGGCAGCAACCTGCTCGACTTCCAGCCTGAAGCACCGATCACCGAAGCCGGCCTGCGCAACAACATCAACGTCGGCATCCACTATCTCGGCGCCTGGCTCGACGGCAACGGCTGCGTGCCGATCCACAACCTGATGGAAGACGCGGCGACCGCCGAGATCTCCCGCTCGCAGGTGTGGCAGTGGATCCTCTCGCCGAAGGGCGTGCTCGACGACGGCCGCAAGGTCAGCGCCGAGCTCGTGCGCGAATTCGCGAAGGCCGAGCTCGACAACGTGAAGCGTTCGGTCGGCGGCAACACGCAGCCGTACGAGCGTGCCGCGGCGATCTTCGAACGGATGTCGACGTCGGAAGGCTTCACCGAATTCCTGACGCTGCCGCTGTACGAGGAAATCTGACGGCCCGGACCGGGTCACCCCTGTCCTGCCCGCCGCCGGTCGCACGACCAGGCGGCATGAATAAAGCGCCCCGCGGGGCGCTTTTCTTTTGCAGCGCGGCGGTTCGCCGCGCGGACGCTCAGGCGACTTCCCGCTCGCGCCGGTGCTGAACCCAGTCGCCCGACGCGATGCGAGGATGGCCGGCAGCCGCATGTGCGGCGACCGGATAGTAGACGCACGCATACGAACGGCCGCCGAGCTCGACGGTCACCGGCTCCTGCCGGAACAGCGTGTCGACGCCCGGATAGACGCGCTCGATCTCGTCGAGCACGGGCACCAGTCGCTCGTCGATCTGGTAGACATCGCCCCATACGAGCGCCGGGCCGGCCGGCCCGGCGACCATGCCCGGATACGTGCCGAAATCGTACAGTTCGCCCGGCAGCGCGGCCGCACCGAGCAGCGTCGGCGCGGCGATCCCGTGCCGCGCGGCCGCATGGCCGATGTCGTTGGCTTCTCCCGCTCTCAACGTGCCGTAGACGAATACGTAGCGCATCGTGGTTCTCCTCTTCGATTCAGGTGTTGCCGCGCCGGACCGTCGCGGCCGTGCCGCGGGCGCCGGCGTCGTTGGGGCGCGTGGGCGCCGCTCGCGCGAAGACGCGCCCGCATCGATAGACCGCGCCGGCGGCACGATGGTTCGTTTCGGCACGACGCGTCGCGCCGGCCCGGGCCCGGGCTTATGCCGGCCGGAACGCGTGTGGCCCCATACAACGTTCATTTGAACGGTGCATTATCGGCCGAAAAACCGCCGCATGCGCCTGCGCGGCGCCTTCTAAAATAACGGCATCGCCGCCGCGCCGACCGAATCGTCCATGAATCCGCCTGCCCAAGCCGACGCATCGAATCCCTACGACGTCATCGACATCCCGCCCGAGTTCGCGCCGACCCGCGTCCACCCGATGCGTGTCCGGGCGCGGCAGGTGGATGCCGGCCGCCGGATCCCGCTGCACACGCACGCGTGGGCTCAGCTCGCGTATGCGTCGCGCGGCGTGCTGCGCGTCGCGACGACCGGGACGACCTGGATGGTGCCGCCTTCCCGTGCGATCTGGGTGCCGCCGCACGTGACGCACGAGGTCGTGATCGTCGAGGAAGCGTACTTGCGCACGCTGTATATCGACGAGTCGGTCGTGCCGGACGGGCTCGACGCATGCCGGGTGGTCGAGGTGACGGGCTTGCTGCGCGAACTGATCGTCGCGCTCGACGCGCGCGACCTGAGCGGCACCCGCGAACGGCTGCTGGGCGGGCTCGTGCTCGACGAGCTGAGCCGCGCCGAACCGCTGCCGCTCGCGGTGCCGATGCCCGACGAGAAGCGGCTGCGCATGCTGTGCGAATCGGTGCTCGCGCAACCGGCGCACGCGGAATCGCTTGAACACTGGGCGAGCGAGGTCGGCGCAAGCACGCGCACGATCTCGCGGCTGTTCAAGCAGGAACTGGGCGTGAGTTTTTCGCAGTGGCGCCAGCAGGCGCTGCTCGCGCGCGCGATTCCGCTGTTGAACCAGGGGCGCCCGCTGTCGCATATCGCGCGCGAACTCGGCTACCAGAGCCAGAGTGCGTTTTCAGCGATGTTCCGGCGCGCGTTCGGCGAAAGCCCGCGCGCGTTCATGCTGCGCGGCTACGAGCATCGCGGTGCGGAAAACGACATCGCGGCGGACGACGCCCCTGACGACGACGCGCTCGGCACTGCACGCTGACCGCCGCCGTGTTGCGCCCCGCGTTGCACCGTTACGCGCTCAGACCGGGCGCACCATGTGGCGGATCGAGCCGAGCTGCGCCAGCCTCGGCCCGGTGACGCGGTAGCCCATGCGCTGGTAGAGCCGCGCGGCCGGATTGTCGACGAACACGCGCAACTGGAGTTCGTGCAGCCCGCGGGCGCGCGCCCAGCGATGCGACATGTCGAGCATGTAGGTGCCGGCGCCCTGCCCGCGATGACCGGCTGCGATCTGCACGTCGCGGATGTGCAGCGAATCGCCCTCCTCGGTCACGCGCAGCACGCCGATCCGCTCGCCGTCGGCTTCCAGGATGAAGTTTTCGGATTCGCGCCAGCTCGCAAAGAACAGGTCGCTGCGCCAGACGAGCCCGTGGCGCTTGTAATAGCCGCCCATGTTGCCGTGCGTCAGCGCCTCGGCAAACGGAAAATCGCCAGCCTCCGCGGGCCGGAGCTGATACAGCAATCGCAGGTCGGTCGGATCGAGCATCGCGCAGGGGTCAAGAACGCATCCCGCCACGATAGCGCAGTCGCGGGCGGATGCAATCGCGAATTTCTCGTAGCGGCGCCGGATCGGCGATGCAAATGAAAAAGCCCGCACGAGGCGGGCTTTCTCATTTTT